>JAGRKZ010000136.1 GCA_020442065.1 Bauldia sp. | reverse complement strand
GAGGCGATGACGCTGGCCGACCGGATCGTGGTGCTCAACGCCGGACTGGTCGAGCAGGTCGGCTCGCCGATGCAGCTCTATCTGCACCCCGACAACCTGTTCGTGGCGCGCTTCATCGGCTCGCCGGCGATGAACACCGTCCCCTGCACGATCGAGGCGGGCGGCGCCGCGCCGATGGTGGCCCCGATCGGTCATCGCGCCGTGGCCGTCGAGGTCGACATCCCGGAGAGCGCCAAGGGGCAGAAGGGCACGTTCGGTGTTCGCCCCGAGGACCTGGTGCTCGGTAACAACGGCGACGAGATCTTCACCGGCAAGGTGATGATCGTCGAAAAGCTCGGCGAAGTGACGCTGATCTACGTTGACTGCGGTAACCCGGACGAGCCGGTTCTCGCCAAGCTCGAGGGCATCGCCGCCGTCAACAAGGGCGATACGGTCAAGCTTGCGGCGCCGACCAAGACGCTGCACGTCTTCGACGCCAATGGCAGGGCCTATCGCCGCCGCGGCGCCTGATACGACCTACTCCGGCGAAGTCTCGATCGCTCACGCAGGGACCGCTCCGCCATGCCGGACGGGCCGCGGTCGCGTGCTTGCCTTCGGCTTTCAGCCTCCGACCGCGCGAACCGGTTCGGGACGGTCGGCCAGGTGAAGGTAGTCGTCGCCCGCCTCGCCCGGGTGGCCGAGATAGAAGTCCCTCTTGGACTCGTACATGGCGACGTCCGCGCGCCGGACCACCTCCTCCAGGCGCTCGCCGAACACGCTGGTCGCGGCTCCCATCGACAGGCTGAGCGGCATCCCCGGATGGAACTGGTTGTTGAGGCCGGCGAGCCGGTGGATCTCCTCCATGACCTGCTTGCCGCCCTCGGCATCGATCCCGGGCAGGAGCAGGGCGAACTCGTCGCCGCCGATGCGGGCGGCGCATGACGGCTTCTCCACCGCCTTGTCGAGTACTTCCCCGACGCGGCGCAGCAGTGCGTCGCCGACGGCATGACCCCACTGGTCGTTGGCGGCCTTGAGGCCGTTGAGATCGACCATGATGATGGTCACCGGCCGGAGGCCCTTCCGCTCGATGCGGTTCAGCTCGTCCACATAGAACGAGCGGTTGAACAGCTTGGTGAGCACATCGTGCGTGCCGAGGTATTCGAGATAGGTCTCCGCCTTCTTGCGCGCGGTGATGTCGGTCAGCGCCACCTGCACCAGCGACCAGTCCTGCTCGTGACCCGGCAGCACGGAGAACTGGAGAAGGACATGCACCTCGCTGCCGTCGAGGGCGTAGTTCAGCACCTCGCGGCGCTGAAAGAGCTTGCCGCCCCAGAGGTCGATCAGCTGTTCGCGGAACGATCGCTGCATGTCGTCGCGGAAGACCTCTCCGAGGCGGCGAAGGAGCGTCGACTTGTCGGGTGCGCGGAAGAGGTCCAGCGTCTCGCGATTGACGTCGAGCACGCGGATTTCGCTCATGCAGCGGTGGACGAACTCGGGATGGACGTCGGTGAAGATGCGAAGATCGTCGATGCCACGCTCGCGGATCTCGTCGAGGAGGCGCTTGATGGCGCTGAAGTCCTCGACCCACAGCGACACTGGCGAGTGATCGAAGAGACCGCGCGCGTAGTTCTCGCTCCTGGCCTGCTCGCGGCGGGCCTGTTCGCGTTCAGTGACGTCCTCGATGGCGATGAGCACACGCTCAAGGCTCTCTTCGCTGCCGGGCAGGACGCGACCGGTCATCTGGATGTCCATCCGCCGGCCGGACAGGCTGTAGTTGACCGAGTAGCTGGAGAACTCCGTTTCACCGTCCCACAGCGCCGTCAGCTCCTCGACATGGCGATCGAGCATGTCGTCGCGAAAGACCCGGCCGAGATTGGCGACGAGATCGTCGAAATCGGCCGCTTCGAACAGGCGAAGCGTGCGCTGGTTGACCTTGATGACCCGGATACGCTCGGAGCAGGCCCTGACCCGTGTCGGATCGTCGCGGAAGTGGCTGGCGAGGTCGGTCACGCCGTCGGCGCGCCAGCCGTCAAACAGCTGTTTGACGCCACTGAAGTCCTCGAGCCAGAAGGAAACCGGCGCGAGCTGGAACATTTCGGCATCGTCGAAGGCGACGACAGGGCCAGTCATAGTCAAACCTCCGACATCAAAGCCATTCATCCGCGGGCCAAGCCGAAGCGGCCGCCTCACGGCGTCGCACAATAGTGTTACGAATCCCACATCGACGCTGCGGACATACTTCGAGAATTTGCGACAATTTGAATCTACCTTGCTGCCCGCACCTGTCGACTGCCTGATGCTGTGAGCGGCCGGTGTGGGAGAGGACGGCGTCCGGACCGGCGATCCTCCTCGTGGCGTGGACGGCGCTGGAATCTTTTTCTCCGGCCGTGGCAGAGATTGGAACCGGCTCCTTCGCCGCCAAAACCCCAAGTCCTTAAGTCTTGACCAACAGAAGGGCGCGGCACGGCGCGTGCGCCGCAGTGACCGGAGGACGACATGACCACCAGGGAGAGGAAGCTCGGCGTCTTTCCGGCCTTCCACAAGGTGGATGGTCGTCGCGTCGTGGTGGTTGGCGGTGGTGTCGAGGCCGCCGCCAAGATCCGGCTGCTCGCCGAGACCCGGGCGGAGATCGTCGTCTTTGCCGCCAGCCTCGACAAGGAGACCGGCGCCGACCTGGTTGCCGCCCATGCCGACTGGCGCGGCGCGCGCCCCGTTGTGTCCGATCTCGATGGCGCGGCGCTGGTCTTCGCAGCGACCGGAGTGGAGGCGGAGGATCGCGCGATCGTGGCCCTCGCCCACGCGGCCGGGGTTCCGGTCAATGTCGTCGACCGCCCCGAACTCTGCGACTTCTACACCCCCGCGATCGTCAATCGGGCGCCGCTGGCGGTCGCCATCGGCAGCGAGGGCGTGGCGCCGGTGCTGTCCCGCCATGTCCGCGCCCGCATCGAGGCGATGCTGGCCCCGGCCTTGGGTGAACTTGCGACGCTGGCGGAGCGCCTGCGCGCACGCGTCGGAAGGGCCTTCCCGTCGCCCACCCAGAGACGCCGCTTCTGGGCCCGGTTCTTTTCGGGCCCGGTCGCCGAGCGCGTCTTCGCCGGCGACATGGGCGGCGCCGAGGGCGAGGCGGCGCGCATGCTCGAAATCGGCCCGAATTTCTCCGGCCACGTCTCGCTGGTCGGCGCCGGTCCCGGGGCCGAGGACCTGCTCACGCTCCGCGCCCAGCGCACGCTGCAGGAGGCGGATGTCATCGTCTATGACCGGCTGATTCCTGATGCGATCGTCGCGCAGGGCCGCCGCGACGCCCGGCGCATCTATGTCGGCAAGGCGCCGGGGCACCATGCGCTTGGCCAGGACGCCATCAACGCGCTGCTCGTCCACGAGGCGCGGAAGGGCCATCGGGTGGTCCGGCTCAAGTCCGGCGATCCCCTGATCTTCGGCCGCGCCGGAGAGGAGATGGCGGCGCTCCGGGCCGCGGGGGTGTCGTTCGACGTCGTGCCCGGGATCACCGCCGCCTTCGCCGCAGCGGCGGAAAACGAAATTCCCCTGACGCTCCGCGAGACATCGTCGGCCCTGGTCTTTGCCACCGGCCACGACGCCGATGGCGAGACGCTGCCGGGCTGGGCGAACCTCGCCCTTCAAGGTGCGACGGTGGCGGTCTACATGGGGCGGGCAGCGGCAGCGCGGGTGGCGGGCCGGTTGATCGAGGCGGGCCTTGCCGGCGCGACGCCGGTGGCGGTGGTCGAGAATGCCTCGCGGGGCGATCGGGCCGCCTATGCCGGCCGGCTTGACGAACTCGCCGCGACCGTCGCGCGGGCGGATATCGGCGGACCGGTGCTGATCATCGTCGGCGACGTTGTCGCCGCGGGCGCGATCGGGGCGGACGAAGTGGCCGCGACGATGCTCGCGGCCTGAACCGAGCGGCGGGAATCGAAGTCATGTTCAAAGCCGCAAAAGCCGGAGCACAGAAGGCGATCACCGCCAACCGTCTCGACGACGGCCGCGTCGTCTTCCTCGATGCCGAGGGCGGGTGGACGGCGACCCTCGCCGATGCGCGGTTCGTCTCCGACGGCGCCGAGCTCGATGCCGCGCTCGCCCATGCCCAGGCGCAACAGGACGCGCGGGTGGTGGTCGAGGCCTATGCCATCGACATCGTCGAGGTGGACGGCCGGCCGGTGCCGTCCCGCATCCGCGAGCGCATCCGCGCCGAGGGCCCGACGGTGGTCTATGGCGAAGCCGAATACAAGGCGCTCAACGGCGCCCGCCTTGCTCCGGCAGCCGAATGAGCCAGGCGCGGCGAGGGATCTGAAGGGTCGGAGACATGTACCGCTACGACGAGTTCGATCAGGAGTTTGTCAACGAGCGCGTCGCCCAGTTCCGCGGGCAGGTCGAGCGCCGCGTCGCCGGTGAGCTGACCGAAGAGCAGTTCAAGCCGCTCCGGCTGATGAACGGCGTCTACCTTCAGCTCCACGCCTACATGCTGCGGATCGCGATCCCGTACGGGACGCTGAATCCCGCGCAGCTCCGCATGCTCGCCTTCATCGCCCGGAAGTACGACCGCGGCTACGGCCACTTCACCACGCGCCAGAACCTCCAGTTCAACTGGCCGGCGCTGAAGGACATCCCCGACATCCTCGACCATCTCGCTTCGGTCGAGATGCACGCGATCCAGACCTCGGGCAATTGCATCCGCAACGTCACCGCCGACCATTTCTCGGGCGCGGCGCGCGACGAGGTCGTCGATCCGCGGCCCTATGCCGAGATTCTCCGGCAGTGGTCGTCGCTCCATCCCGAGTTCGTCTTCCTGCCGCGGAAGTTCAAGATCGCCGTCACCGGCTCGGAGCGCGATCGCGCGGCGGTGAAGGTCCACGACATCGGCCTCCACCTCAAGCGCGATGCCGACGGCCGGCTCGGCTTCGCCGTCTATGTCGGCGGCGGCCTCGGGCGAACCCCGTTCATCGGCCACAAGATCCGCGACTTCCTGCCGGAGGAGGATCTGCTCTCCTACGCGGAGGCGATTCTTCGCGTCTACAACCAGTTCGGCCGGCGCGACAACAAGTACAAGGCGCGGATCAAGATTCTCGTCCACGAAACGGGTGCCGAGGAGATCGCCCGGCAGGTCGAGGCCGAGTGGGAGCGCATCCGCCATTCGGCGCTGGCGCTGCCCGCCGACGAGATTCGCCGCATTCAGGCCTATTTCGCACTGCCGCCGTCGCTCACGCCGCGGCCGGCCGAGAGCGTCGTCCTCGACCGCGCCCGGGCCGGCGACGCCGCGCTTGCCGCCTGGGTCGACCAGAACGCCGTTCCCCACCGGATCACCGGCCACGCCATCGTCACGGTGTCGCTGAAGCCGATCGGCGGCACGCCGGGCGACGCCACGGCCGAGCAGATGGAGCTCGTCGCCGACATCGCCGAGCGCTACAGCCACGGCGAGCTTCGGGTGAGCCACGAGCAGAATCTGATCCTGCCGCACGTCGCCCTCGACGACCTGCCGGCGGTCCATGCCGCCTTCCGCGAGCATGGCCTCGCGACGCCCAATGCCGGGCTCGTCACCGACATCATCGCCTGCCCCGGTCTCGACTACTGCGCCCTCGCCAACGCCCGCTCGATCCCGGTTGCCCAGCGCATCTCGGCCCGTTTCGGCGACCCCGCGCGCCAGACCGAGATCGGCCCGCTCAAGATCAAGATCTCCGGCTGCA
>JAGRKZ010000135.1:13063-13242 GCA_020442065.1 Bauldia sp. | reverse complement strand
CCCGAGCCGTTGTCGCCATAGATCGGCTTCGGCATGAACGTCGCGGTCTTGCCGTAGGCATTGGCGACGTTGTGGATGCAGTACTTGTAGACCTGCAGGTGGTCGGCCATGGTCACCAGCGGGCCGAACTTCATGCCGAGCTCGTGCTGGGCCGAGGCGACCTCGTGGTGGTGCTTCTC
>JAGRKZ010000135.1:0-12991 GCA_020442065.1 Bauldia sp. | reverse complement strand
CGGCGGCACCGGGAAGTAGCCGCCCTTGGTCTTGATGCGGTGGCCGAGGTTGCCCATCTCGTACTCGGTGTCCGAGTTGGTGGGCAGTTCGACGTCGTCGACGCGGAAGCCGGTGTTGTAGGGCGTCGCCGAATAGCGGACGTCGTCGAACACGAAGAACTCGGCTTCCGGACCGAAGTAGCAGCTGTCGCCGATCTTGGTCTGCTTGAGATAAGCCTCGGCCTTCTTGGCGATCGAGCGGGGATCGCGACCGTAGGGCTCATCGGTGAGCGGCTCGAGCACGTCGCAGACGATCGACAGCGTGGTCTGGGCGAAGAACGGGTCGACGACGGCCGTGTTCGGGTCCGGCATCA
Organism: Bauldia sp.; assembly: GCA_020442065.1. Lineage (GTDB taxonomy): Bacteria > Pseudomonadota > Alphaproteobacteria > Rhizobiales > Kaistiaceae > Bauldia. The sequence goes on along the minus strand of JAGRKZ010000135.1, from coordinate 12,638 downwards.
GCTTCATGTCGGACTCGTTGATGACCTTCCAGCCGGCGATCGACGAGCCGTCGAACATGGTGCCTTCGGAGAAGATCTCTTCATCGATCATCGAGACGTCGAAGGTCACATGCTGCCACTTGCCGCGCGGGTCGGTGAAGCGCAGATCGACGTACTTTACGTCCTTGTCCTTGATCGTCTTAAGGACGTCTTTGGCGGTCGCCATGGAGTCTCCTTCTCACTATCTTCTGAGTTCACGGGTTGAATGCACAGCACCGCCGGCGCATCACCGGGACGGCGCCGGCAGTGGGTTTGCAGAAAGCTGCGGGACAGGCCTAGATCGCGTCCATCCCGCTTTCGCCAGTGCGAATGCGGACCGCCTCCTCGATATTGGAAACAAAGATCTTGCCGTCGCCGATGCGGCCGGTCTGCGCGGCCTTGCGGATCGCGTCGACCGCGCGGTCGACCATGTCGTCGCCAAGCACGACCTCGACCTTCACCTTGGGAAGGAAGTCGACGACATACTCGGCGCCGCGGTAGAGTTCGGTGTGGCCCTTCTGACGGCCGAAGCCCTTGGCTTCGGTGACGGTGATGCCCTGAAGTCCGACCTCCTGGAGTGCCTCCTTCACCTCGTCGAGCTTGAACGGCTTGATGATAGCCTCGATCTTTTTCATCTACTCCATGTCTCCGAAAGTCGGCGTCTCCGAAGCGGGCGTCGGGCTGCATGGCGCCGTGGTTCAGGCGGCTTTGCAGACTCCGTGCCACCCCGCGCACGATGGAACACGTCCAGAAATTAGGCTAGGTCCTCGCGCTGCAGCATGATGACAGTGCTCCCGTTCGTCAATGCTGATTAAGGATTGGGCAAGTGACCAAAAATTCGTCGATCGGTGCTGACTGGGCCAGCCGCTTCGAAGGGCTGATGGATGGCGGGCGAGCCGCCCGGCCGGTTCCGCTCCAGGAGCCGATCGAGCTGCTCACTCCGGACGAGATGGGCGAGGCCGACTGGCGCACCATGTCCGCCGGGAAGCCGGGATCGGTGCTGATGGAGCACGCCGGCGAGGCGGTGGCGGCCGTGGCCGCCCGCATGGTCCCGGCCGGCAGCCGCGTCGCCATCCTTGCCGGACCGGGCAACAACGGCGGCGACGGCTTCGTCGCCGCGCGGCTCCTCGCCGACGCGGGCTATGCGGTTTCCGTCTTCCTTCTCGGTGCGCGCGACGCCCTCAAGGGCGATGCGCGGGTGATGGCGGCGCGCTGGAAAGGCGCGGTGGAGCCTCTCCGTCGCGACTTTGCCGAGGGTTGCGACCTGATCGTCGATGCGTTGTTCGGCGCCGGGCTGGACCGGGCCGTCGAGGGGCCGGCGGCAGAGGCGATCGACCGCGCCAACGAAAGCGGCATCCCGATCCTTGCGGTCGATCTTCCGAGCGGCGTGGACGGTCGCGACGGTACCATCCACGGGCGGGCGATCCTTGCGCGCGAGACCGTCACCTTCTTCCGCCGCAAACCCGGTCACCTGCTGATGCCGGGCCGGATATTCGCCGGGGCCGTGACACTCGCCGACATCGGCATCGACCCCGTCGTGCTCCGGACCATCGACCCGCAGACCTTTCACAACACACCGCTGCTGTGGCAGGCGGAGCTGCCGGAGCCCCGGCTCGATGGCCACAAGTACGACCGCGGCCACGCACTGGTGGTGTCGGGGCCACTGATCCACACCGGCGCGGCGCGGCTTGCCGCCCGGGGCGCGCTCCGGGCCGGGGCCGGCCTCGTTACGCTCGCGTCGCCCGCCGACGCCATCATGGCCAACGCGGCCCAGCTCACCGCGATCATGCTGGTCCGGCTCTACGAGGCCGAGGGCCTGGCCGAGATTCTCGCCGACCGGCGCAAGAACGCCGTCGTGCTCGGTCCCGCTCTCGGCGTCGGCGAGCCCACCGCGGCCCTGGTTGCGGCGGCGCTCCAGTCGGAGGCGGCGGTGGTGATCGACGCCGACGGGCTGACTTCGTTCGCCGACGATCCCGAGACGCTGTTCGCGCCGATACGGTCCCGCACCGCGCCCGTGGTGCTCACGCCTCATGACGGTGAGTTCGCCCGGATCTTCCCCGATCTCGCCGCGCTGCCGTCCAAGCTCGAGCGGGCCCGGCAGGCGGCCGAGCGTTCGGGCAGCCTTGTGGTCCTCAAGGGAGCGGACACTGTGGTCGCCGCCCCCGACGGCCGGGCGGCGATTGCGGCCAACGCTCCGGCCTGGCTCGCGACCGCCGGGGCAGGGGACGTGCTCGCCGGCATCATCGGCGGCTTGCTCGCCCAGTCCGCGCCGGGCTTCGTGGCGGCTTGTGCCGGCGTGTGGATGCATGGCGCGGCCGCGACGGAGCACGGTCCGGGGCTCATCTCGGAGGACCTGCCGGAGATGCTGCCGCGGGTGCTGGCGCGGCTCGCCGCGGGACGGGAGGCGACGGTTTCCCTTTGATTGCCGCCGCCCCAGTTGTTATAGAGGCGCCGCTTCGGCCGCGCCGCGGCTCGCGGGCGTGGCGGAACTGGTAGACGCGCGGGATTTAGGTTCCCGTGACGAAAGTCGTGGGGGTTCAAGTCCCTCCGCCCGCACCAGGTTCGCGCCGGGCGCCGGCGATCCGGGTTGGTATTTCCATGAATTCAATGGGTTAGGCAAGGACAACAGAGAATGCAGGTCAACGCGACGGTAGTCGAAGGGCTGAGGCGGGAGTTTCAGGTCGTGGTGCCGGCCTCGGAGCTGGACGGCCGGCTCGCGACGCGGCTCAACGCGCTTCAGGGCGAGGTCAGGATCAAGGGATTTCGTCCCGGGAAAGTGCCTGTCGCCCACCTGAAGCGGATGTTCGGCAAGTCCGAGATGGCGCAGATCGTCCAGGCCGTCATCAACGAGGTCGCTCGCGATACGCTCGCCGACCGCGGCGAGCGCGCCGCCCAGCAGCCGGACTTCCAGCTGTCCGAGGATGAGGGCGCGGCCGAGAAGGTTCTCAACGGCGAGGCCGATCTCGCCTACACGATGAGCTACGAGGTCCTGCCCAAGGTCGAACTCGCCGACTTCGGCGCGATCGTGATCGAGCGTCCGGTGGCGGACGTGTCCGACGCTGAGATCGAAACCGAGATCGAGAAGCTCGCCGAGAGCGCCCGCTCCTTCTCGCCGAAGGCCGGCAAGGCCGAAACCGGCGACCGGCTGACGATCGCGTACGCCGGCAAGGTCGACGGTGAGGCCTTCCCGGGCGGCACCGACGACAATGCCACCGTCCGGCTCGGTACCAGCCAGTTCATCCCCGGCTTTGCCGAGCAGCTCGAAGGCATGGCGGCCGGCGAGGAGAAGGCGATCACCGTCACCTTCCCCGATGACTACGGCGCGCGGCACCTTGCCGGCAAGGAAGCGACCTTCGACATTTCGGTGAAGGAAGTGGCGTCACCGGACGCGCTGCAGATCGATGACGAGCTCGCCAAGCGCCTCGGTCTCGAGTCTCTCGAGCAGCTCCGCGACGTCATCCGCCAGCAGGTGCAGACCCGCTACGGTCTCCAGACCCGCCAGAAGATCAAGCGGCAGCTTCTCGACCAGCTCGATTCAGCGCACAGCTTCGAGCTTCCGCCCAAGATGGTCGAGCAGGAGTTCGACAACATCTGGCGCCAGATCGTCGGCGAGATGGGTCAGTCCGGCCGGAGCTTCGAGGACGAAGGCACGACGGAAGAGGCGGCCCGCGCGGACTACCACAAGATCGCCGAGCGCCGCGTGCGCCTCGGGCTGGTGCTGTCCGAGATCGGCGAGAGGAACAAGATCGAAGTCACCGAGCCGGAAGTGCAGCGCGCGCTCCAGGCACAGCTCCGCCAGTTCCCCGGCCGCGAGCAGCAGCTCGTCGACTACTATCGCGCCAACCCCGATGCGATCGCCTCGCTCCGCGCTCCGATCTTCGAGGAGAAGGTGGTCGACTACCTGCTTGAGCTGGTCAAGGTGACGGACAAGTCCGTCTCACCCGAAGAGCTCATGAAGGAAGACGAGGAGGACGGCGCGGCCGCGGCCTAGCCGCCCGCCTGCGCGGGCGGACATTCAGCGCGTTCCGTGGGTGATGGTCTGGCGCGGGTCGCCGAGCAGCCATCCCATGAACAGCAGGGCTCCAGCGGCGCCCAGGAACTGGGCTGCGACGAAGGCGGGGACGTTCTCCGGGGCGATCCCGGAGAAGCTCTCCGTCAGGGCGCGGGCGACGGTCACGGCCGGATTGGCGAAGGACGTCGAGGCGGTGAACCAGTAGGCGGCGGTGATGTAGAGCCCCACTGCCCAGGGAACCGCCTGGGGCGCCCTCGCCAGGCATCCGAGGATGGCGACGAGCAGGCCGAAGGTCGCGACCCATTCGGCGAGCCATTGCCCGGGTCCCGAGCGGATGGTGGCGGAGACCTGCCAGAGCGGCTGGTCGAACATCAGGTGCGCCGCCCAGACCCCGACGATCGCGCCCACCAGTTGCGACCCCACGTAGACCGCAAGCAGTCGCCACGGCAGCGAGCCGCGGAGCGCGAAGGCGAGGCTCACGGCGGGATTGAAGTGGGCGCCCGAGACCGGGCCGAACACCAGGATCAGGACGACGAGGATCGCCCCGGTGGGAATCGTGTTGCCAAGCAACGCGATCGCTACGTTTCCGCCGGCGAGGCGCTCCGCCATGATCCCGGAGCCGACCACCGTGGCAAGCAGGATCGCAGTCCCGACCGCCTCGGCGGTGAGCCGTCGCGCAACCGTCGTCTCCATCGTCGGTCAGGAGCCCGCGGTCTCGGCGGCCTTGCCGCTCGCACCCTCCATCCGGCCGATGTCGCGCAAACGGCTGCCGAGGGCGAGGGAGTCGATGGATGTGATCGGCAGGCTCGCGAAGACCGAGATGCGGGACTTGAGGTAGCGGAAGGCTCGCACGAAGGCGGCCTCCTTCTCGAAGTCAGCGCCTTCGACCTTGGCCGGATCCTCGATGCCCCAATGGGCGGTCATCGGCTGGCCCGGCCACACCGGACACGCCTCACCGGCGGCGTCGTCGCAGACCGTGAAGACGAAATCCATGACCGGGGCGCCGGGTACGGCGAAGACGTCCCAGGGCTTGGAGGAAAACTCCCCGGTCGGATAGCCCTCGGCGGCGAGCACTTTCAGCGCGAAGGGATTGACGACGCCCTTGGGGTGGCTGCCGGCGGAGAAGGCGTTGAAGCGGCCGGCGCCATCCTTGCGCAGGATGCTCTCGGCAAGGATCGACCGGGCGGTGTTGCCGGTGCAGAGAAAGAGGACGTTGTAGGCACGATCGGTCACGGCTCAGTCTCCGGAATCGAGTGAGGATGCGAAGGACGAAAGAATGGGGGCACAGATGTCCGGCTTCCCGCAGCAGCAGTCACGGGTGAGAAAATCGACGAGATCGCGGAACCCCTCGATGTCGGCGCCGTAGAGCATCGAACGTCCCTGTCGCGAAACGGTGGCGAGGCGGGCGCGGGCAAGGATGGCCAGGTGCGTCGACATGGTGTTGTGCGGCGTGCCCAGGGCGCGGGCGAGATCGCCGGCGGACACGGGCGACGGATGCGCTCGCACCAGATGGCGAAACACCCCCAGCCGCGTCGACTGGGCGAGGGCGGTCAGGCGCTCGATCGCGATGGTCTCTTCCATATGTCGAGACTTATCGACGTATCATGACGTTTGCGTGACGCCTTGCCGTGACCCGCATCCGTAACGCCGGAGCTCAATCCGAAGCAGTCCGTCGATCGCTGCAGGATCATCGACGTGATCGCTCACTCCCGGCGGATCGCGGGAGTCGCGCGATTTCCGTTTGATCCGGGCAGGGTCAGCCGACAGGATGCTGCCGCTGGAAACAGCGACGCAGGAGGACCACAAGCTCACGCGAGCGCCGGGAGAGGATGAACAATGGTCAAGTTCGTAGCCAAGCAGCCGGTGAACCCAGCCGCGCTCGAAGCGTTCGAGTTCCTGCTCGATCCGTTCAGCGCAACGCTCGGCGACAAGGACGGCAGTCACTTCACCGCCGAGTCCGGCGATGTCCGCATCGAGGTCACCGGCAGCGGATTCAAGTACGCCCTCAACGAGTTGCTTCCGACCGGCACGGTGACGCGGGTCAAAGTGTTCCTGTCGGATCAGATCGCCTACGACTTGAAGAACGCGGCGATCGACGTTGGCGATCTGGTGACTGCCTCGAGCGTCGAAAGCGCGTTCAAGAAGGTCTTCAAGGGCAAGGACAAGTTCGTCGGCTCGTCCGGCGACGACGAGTTTGCCACCGGTGGCAAGAGCGACAAGCTCGATGGAAAGAGCGGCGACGACAAGCTGCACGGCGATGGCGGCAAGGACAAGCTCGACGGCGGCGACGGGTCGGATGAGCTCGACGGCGGCGGGGGCAAGGATACCTACGTGTTCAAGGATGCGCCCGGTAGCGGCATCGACACCATCACCAATTTCCAGAGCGGCGAGAAGCTGAAGATCAGCATGAGCGTCTTCGACGGCCTGTCGAAAGGCAAGTTGGTCGACGGCGCTTTCGTGGACGGGACCGAGGCGCAGGACAGCGACGATCGCTTCATCTACGATTCCTCGACCGGAAAGCTCTATCACGACGCCGATGGCGTCGGGGGTCAGGCGCAGGTCCAGTTCGCTCTGCTCCAACCCGGCCTCAGCAACTTCGGTGCTGAGAACATCATCATCGTCTGAGCCTTTTGGTCGCGGCTGCCGCGGGATGGCATGACGGCCACGCGGTCGCCGCAATCCCGGGCCAGCGGTGCCGGGCGGGTGCGGTAAATCGCAAGCCGGGATCAGGATGGCAAAACGGCTCGAACGGAGCGTCGACTGGGGCACGCGGTTGCATGGCCCCACCATCAGCTATGCCTTCGCCGACAAGGGCGAGAAGATCGCGAGCCCGATGGGCAAGATCGCGTCCGTTGGGCTCAATCACTACGAGAAGAGTCAGTTCAAACTCGCCTTCGAACTTTACGCCTCGTTCGCCGACCTGAAGTTCCAGCGGGTGAAGCATGCCGGGTCGGCGGACCTGGTGATCGCGACCTACCGCGACGACAGCACGACCCTCGGCGCCATGGAGCCACCTGGATGGGGTACGGCCCGCGGCCACGGCGTCTTCAACCATGACGGCATCGGCTGGGACGAGGACCAGCCCGGAGCGGGGGCGCTCGAGCAGGGCGGGTTCGGCTTCATCACCGTCATCCACGAACTGGGCCATGGCCTTGGCCTCGCCCACCCGCATGACCGCGGCGGAGACTCCACCCTCTTTCCCGGGGTGTCGTCGTCTTCCGACCTGGGAAAATTTGCCCTCAACCAGGGCGTCTGGACCGTCATGTCATACAACGACGGTTGGCAGACGAACCCGGAGGGCATGCCGCCCGAGTATGCCGCCTATGGCTTCGAAGGGACGCCGATGGCGATCGACATCGCGGTGCTCCAGGACAAGTACGGCGCCAACGAGGAGTTCCACCGCGGGGCGAATACCTACCGGCTGCCCACGGCGAACGATGTCGGCACCTACTATTCATGCATCTGGGATGCCGGTGGACGGGACAAGATCGTTGCGCCCGGCGATGTCGGCGCGACGATCAACCTTCAGGCCGCAACGCTCAAGGCCGAGCCAGGGGGCGGCGGCTTCGTCTCGTCCGTCGACGGCATCCTCGGCGGCTTTACCATCGCCCACCGGGTGACGATCGAAAACGCCAGGGGCGGCGGCGGGGACGATGCCATCACGGGCAACGCTTCCTCCAATCGGCTCGCCGGGCGCGCCGGCGACGACGTCGTCGACGGTCGCGGCGCGGCCGACACGTTGCGGGGCGGGGCGGATGCCGACGTGCTCCACGGCGGTCGCGGGGCCGATCGCCTCGACGGCGGCACGGGTTACGACATCCTCAGCGGCGGCCGGGGCGCGGACCGGCTGGACGGCGGCTCCGGCGGCGGATCGTTGACCGGCGGGTCCGGCGCAGACACCTTTCTGTTCGGATCTCCGCCGGGCGACGGGGGCGTGACGACGGTCACCGACTTCGCCCCGCGACACGATGTCATCGCGTTGTCGGCCGCCGGATTTGCGGCACTGGGCGGGAGCGGGTCCCTCCGCGCTGCGTCGTTTGCCGCCGGAACGTCGGCCGTCGACGCCAGCGACCGCATCATCTACGACCCGGCCAGTGGTGCGCTCCGCTACGACCCGGACGGGATCGGCGACGCGCCGGCGACAACCTTCGCGCTACTGACCCCGGGCCTTCATCTGAACCATGCGCACTTCGTCATCGTCGGATAGACGGTGGCGGCGGGCCACGGCACCATCTTTTCGCCGCTGAGGCAGCGAAGTATAGCTATGTCTCCGCCATCGGGAGCGGGCGGATGCTTTGCACGTCGACTGAACTAGCGTTCCACAGCCGGGGATGACTGCGTGGCGATGCCAACCGAGAACGGCGCGGGCGTAACGGAATTCGTGCCGGCTGCCGGCAACGATGGCGCGGTGCAGGCCGGCGTGAAGTGGGGAGGCTCCTACGGGACCGGCGCGAGCGTCACGTTCAGTTTCCCGAAGGGCAGCGACACCTACTTCGCGAGCGACTACTACGACAACGAGCCGGACAGCTGGTACCCGTTGACCGCGCCGGAGCGGGACGCAGTTCGTTCAGCCCTGGCGGAGTGGGCGGCGGTCGCGAACGTCGTCTTCAACGAGGTCGACGACAGCCAGAGCGTCGTTGGCAACCTCCGCTTTGCCGTCACCGACGAAGCCGGGGATGAATCGGCCCACGCCTACTATCCCGGCACCTACGATGAGGGCGGGGACGTCTGGTTCAAGAACGGCGAGTGGCACGACAAGCCGGCCTCCGCCGTCAAGCTCGGCTCCTACGACTACCTGACGGTGCTGCACGAGATCGGCCACGCCATCGGCCTCAAGCACCCCTTCGAGGGCCCCAACAAGTTATCGAAGGCGTATGACGGCTACGCCTTTACGATCATGTCCTACTCGGCCACGCCTGGGAGCGACAGCAACTACGCCAGCTTCTATCCGACGACGCCCATGTACTACGACCTCGTCGCCGTACAGGGGATGTACGGCCGGGGCGTCCACAACCCCGGCAACACCACCTACACGTACAAGGACGGCAAGAACTACTGGCAGACCATCGACGACAGCGGCGGGACCGACACGATCGTCCATGCAGGCAAGGCAAACGCGGTGATCGACCTCAATGTCGGTCACTGGAGCAAGCTGGGCCAGAAGATCAAATTCGACAGCAGCTCGACGAAGTGGACGGTAGCCATCGGACCCAACACGGCTATCGAGAATGCGATTGGCGGAAGCGGCAAGGACAAGCTGATCGGCAACGCGGGTGCCAACCTGCTCGCCGGCGGCGCCGGGAAAGACAAGCTGGTCGGCGGAGGCAGCGGCGACTACTTCCTGTTCGACGTCAAGATCGTGGCCAAGAACTTTGATGTCATTAAGGATTTTGTTTCCGGTCAGGACATCGTCCAACTGTCCCACGATATCGTCAAGGCGGTCGGGCACGGAAGCGTGACCGAACAGGCCTTCGAAACCCACTTCAGCTATGACGCCGGCGTCCTGGAGTATCACGACAAGGCGATCGCCAGGCTCAAGGGGGCTCCGGCGATCGACGCGAGCGACCTGGTCGTGGTCTGACGTTTACCGCCCGTCAGTCACCGCCCGACATCAGAGCTTCTGCCGATATTGAGTTTGCGCTTCCGCCGGCCGATGGTGGCGACCAGTGGTCGCGCGGGACGGGGGAGCAATGGGCGAGCAGGGGAAGAAGGCGGCGAGCGATCCGCTCGTGCCGGCCAAGACGCCGTTCGGTTACAATGTCGGCGTCAATTACGAGAGCTGGGAGGTCGGGCGGACAGGCTATTCGATCGCGGCCGATCTCGACCAGATTCACGAGAATTTCCGCCTGATCCGCACCTATCACGACGCCGGCTTTGCCGAGACGCCGGTCATCGACGGCACCCAGGCGCAGGTGATCGACTGGATCGTCGCCCATCCCGGCACCGAGCTGGTGATGGGCACGAACAACAGCGCGCTCGCCCAGGGTGGCTTCGGCAGCCCGTGGTCGGCGGGCCTGATGACCACAAAGACCTACACCGACGCCTGGGTCGACATGCTGATCGACGCCTTCGGCAGCGTCGCGAAGGTGAAGGCAGGGCTCAGGGCCATCCTGCTCGGCAACGAGGTTGACGCGAACGGGCCGCCGCCGGGCGATCCCGACTTCGATACCTACGTGAATACCTGGATCCCGAAGGCCTTCGACAACCTCAAGGCGTCGCTCGCGGCCAAGGGGCTGGGGTCGATCGCGATCTCGACGACGATCGCCAACTACGGCGCCACCAACGAGGTGTCGGTCAAGATCCCCGCCCACATCATCGCCAACTGGGGAAGCGGCTGGAACAACGGCGAGCCGTTTGTCCTGTTCAACCAGTACACCCCGGACAACCAGACCAGCACGGATTTCAAGGCGGTCGAGACCTATTTCGATTCCGTTGCGGCGGCGTTCGGGTCCTCTCTGGAGGTCTTCATCGGCGAGACCGGCTACTCCACCGATGCCGTCACTCCCGGCGGCGCTGCGAACCAGGCCACGGTCTATACCGAGATCTTCACCTGGCTGACCGGCCAGAAGAGCAGTGGCGGCAAGACCGTGCCGCTGTTCTTCTTCGATGCCTTCGACCGGCCCGCCTATCCGACCGGCCAGATCGGGTTCGGCGTCTACGGCGAGGACAGCAGTTCGCAGCCGACCGGACTCAAGCCCGGGCTGGCGACGATCTTCCCGGCCTGGACGACGAAAGCGGTGACGAGCGCGACGAAGCACTCGGAGTCGCTCTACGGGGACCGGTCGCACGACGTCATACGCGCCAAGGCCGGCGACGACATCGTCCTCGGGCTCGGCGGCGGCGACAAGCTGTTCGGGCAGGGAGGTTTCGACCTGATCATGGGGAACGGCGGCCGAGACCACCTCAAGGGCGGCAAGGGCATGGACATGCTCGACGGCGGCCGGGGAAAGGACCTTCTCGACGGGGGCGGCGGCGACGACACCATGCGAGGTGGCAAGGGCAGGGACACGTTCGTCCTGTCTGATGACGGCAGCATCGACACCGTCGTCGACTTCCGCGACGGAATCGACCGCTTTGCGCTGTCCGGCGGCCTGAAAACGGGCGGACTCGCGTTCGAGCAGGCCGGCGCGGATACCGAGATCCGCTATCACGGGGAGGTGTTGGCGGTGATCCTCGCGACCGACAAGGGCCAGTTCGACAAGGGCGACTTCTTCCACTTCTAGGGGCGGGGTGAATTGCGGCTGCCGGGTTCCCCCTTCCGGAAGCGGGGGTGGTGCCATATGTAAGGCCGGCACCGCCCAGGGGATTCGCGCTCCCCAATCAGCTTTCGCAGGAAGATCATGAGAGACCCGGTCGACTACTACATGCAGACGCTCGTGCCGATGGTCGTTGAGCAGACCAACCGCGGTGAGCGCGCGTACGATATCTATTCGCGCCTGCTCAAGGAGCGGATCATGTTCATCACCGGTCCGATCGAGGACCACATGGCGACGCTGGTGACGGCGCAGCTGCTCTTTCTGGAGGCCGAGAACCCGAAGAAGGAAATCGCCATCTACATCAACTCGCCAGGCGGCGTGGTGACGTCGGCACTGGCGATGTACGACACCATGCAGTTCATCAAGCCGGCGGTTTCGACCCTGTGCGTCGGCATGGCGGCCTCGGCGGGGTCTCTGTTGCTCACTGCCGGCGAGAAGGACCTCCGCTTCGCCCTTCCCAACGCCCGGATCATGCTGCATCAGCCGTCAGGCGGCTTCCAGGGCCAGGCTTCCGATATCGAGCGGCACGCCGAGGACATCGTCAAGATGAAGCGGCGGCTCAACGAGATCTACGTCAAGCACACCGGCCAGACCTACGAGAAGATCGAACGAACGCTTGACCGCGACCATTTCATGACCGCGGACGAGGCTCGGGATTTCGGCCTGATCGACAAGGTGCTGACCACCCGAGATTCAAGCGACGCCCCGGCCGAGAAGAAGGACTGACGCGGGGCGAGCCGATGGCCGGCCGGATCGGGTGGGCTTCTTCCGATCCGGCGATAGCGGGTCTGTCTGGAGGCCAGCCAGTCGGCCGTCATGGTTGCGGCTGTCTTGCCTTCTGATGGCCGCGATCCCCGTTAAGTATCTCTTGAACATATCGCTCCTAGCATGGTTGGATCGCGCTAGGCGGTTTGCGCGCTGGGGTAATGACGTTAAGGTGCCTACGAATCGAGCCACCGGTTGGCAAAGTAGGCTTATTGCGGTTGCGGGTTGCGGCCGCGGGGATGACGGATGAGCAAAGTCAGCGGCAGCGAAAGCAAGAATACCCTCTATTGCTCCTTCTGCGGCAAGAGCCAGCACGAGGTACGCAAGCTCATCGCAGGGCCGACCGTCTTCATCTGCGACGAGTGCGTCGAACTCTGCATGGATATCATCCGTGAGGAGAACAAGTCCTCGCTGGTCAAATCCCGTGACGGGGTGCCGACGCCGGCCGAGATCTGCTCGGTCCTCGACGATTATGTGATCGGCCAGCACCACGCCAAGCGGGTGCTCTCGGTGGCCGTCCACAATCACTACAAGCGGCTCAACCACGCGGCCAAGAACAACGACGTCGAGCTGGCGAAGTCGAACAT
>JAGRKZ010000134.1 GCA_020442065.1 Bauldia sp. | reverse complement strand
CAGGCGGGCACCCTTTCGAGAAGGATTTTTTCGATGAGTACCGAGACCCAGGCGCCCGCCGAGAAGCAGCGCGTCGTCATCTTCGATACCACCCTGCGCGATGGCGAGCAGTCGCCCGGCGCTTCGATGACGCTCGAGGAGAAGCTCCAGGTCGCCGAGCTGCTCGACGAGATGGGCGTCGACGTCATCGAGGCGGGTTTCCCGATCGCCTCCAACGGCGACTTCGAGGCGGTCTCCGAGATCGCCAAGCGGGTGAAGCGCAGCGTGGTCTGCGGGCTCGCCCGCGCCAGCGGCGCCGACATCGACCGCGCGGCGGAGGCGCTGCAGCACGCTGAGCGCCGGCGCATCCACACCTTCATCGGCACCTCGCCGCTCCATCGCGAGTTCCAGCTCCAGCTCGACAAGGACCAGGTATACGAGCGCGTCGTGAGCTCGGTAACCCGGGCGAGGAACTTCACCGACGACGTCGAATGGTCGCCGATGGATGCAACCCGCACCGAGCACGACTACCTGTGCCGGGTGGTCGAAGCCGCGATCAAGTGCGGCGCCACCACGATCAACATCCCTGACACCGTCGGCTACGCAACCCCGGACGAGTTCCGCGATCTGATCAAGATGCTGATCGAGCGGGTGCCGAACGCGGACACTGTCATCTTCTCGACCCATTGCCACGACGACCTCGGCCTCGCGGTCGCCAACTCGCTGGGTGGTGTCCTGGGCGGGGCGCGGCAGATCGAGTGCACGATCAACGGCCTCGGCGAGCGCGCCGGCAATGCCGCGCTCGAGGAAGTGGTGATGGCGATCAAGACCCGCGGCGATGTGCTGCCCTACTACACCGACATCGACGCGACCCTCCTGATGCGCGCCTCAAAGCTGGTGTCGGCGGTCTCCGCCTTTCCGGTCCAGTACAACAAGGCGATCGCGATCGTCGGCAAGAACGCCTTTGCTCATGAGTCGGGCATCCACCAGGACGGCGTGCTCAAGAATGCCCAGACCTACGAGATCATGCGGCCAGAGGACGTCGGCGTCCGTTCGACATCGCTGGTAATGGGCAAGCATTCCGGCCGACACGCCTTCCGCGAGAAGCTGGTGGCGCTGGGTTTCGACCTCGGGGACAATGCCTTCGAAGAGGCGTTCCGCCGCTTCAAGGATCTCGCCGACCGCAAGAAGCACGTCTTCGACGAGGACATCGCGGCGCTGGTCGAGGACGAGATGGCGCAGGCGAGTGAGACCATCCGCCTCGTCGCGCTCACCGTCATCGCCGGGACCGGCGGGCCGCAGAAGGCGATCGTGACCCTCGACGTCGACGGCGTTCATCAGACCAAGGAGGCCGTCGGCGACGGTCCGGTCGATGCGATGTTCAAGGCGATCCGTTCGATCGTCCCGCACGAGGCGACCCTGCAGCTCTATCAGGTCGGTGCGGTGACCGAGGAATCGGATGCTCAGGCCGACGTCTCGGTGCGGCTCGGCGAGGGCGACAAGATCGTCACTGGCCGTGGCGCGGACACCGACACGATGGTGGCGTCGGCCAAGGCTTACGTCTCGGCGCTCAACAAGCTGGTGACGCGGCGGGCGAAGTCGAAGCCCGAGGCGCTCAGGGCGAGCTAACGTACGCGGGCCGGCGTTTCGGTCGGGGATGCCCGATTGCACGCCGACTGCGCGGTCGCGTCTGCCCGTGCAGCGGTCATTGTCGGCGGATCGCTGCCGGCACGGGATTGTCGGGATGCCATGAAAGACGAGAGCTCAGGTCAAGACGGGGTGGAGGAGGGCCTCCTCCAGGCCACGCTCGCGGCTGCGCGGCGCGATGGGCAGACCTCACTCCCGTCGGGGGCGCCGACCCGGCGACTCACCCACGGCGTCGTCATCCGCGATCTTCCGACCTTCGCCGACGAACGGGGGAGTGTCACCGAACTCTACGACCTCCGCTGGAACTTCCATCCTGATCCGTTGGTCTTCGCGCACACCTTCACCATTCGACCAGGCTTCGTGAAGGGCTGGGGCCTGCACAAGAAACACGAGGACCGCTACGCGATCTTCTCAGGGGAGATGGCGCTCGTGCTGTTCGATCCGAGGCCGAACTCGCCGACCTGCGGCGAGGTATGCCGCATCATTCTCTCGGAACATCGCCGTCAGCTCGTGAACGTCCCGCGCTTCGTCTGGCATGCGGACCACAACATCGGCACCACCGACGTGCTCGTCGTGAGCTTCCCGACGATGGCGTATGACCACGCTGATCCGGACAAGTATCGCCTGCCGCTCGATACCGATCTCATCCCCTATTCGTTCGGATCGGCGCTCGGCGGTTGACGCGATGGGAGCCGGTGGGCGTCCAGCCTCGCCGGCCGGTCGTATCAGCCCCTCGAGCGGTCCGACGGGCCACTGGCCTTTTCCTCGTCTCCGGCGCGGGCAGCGCGTGGCTTCGGCTTTCGGGCAGGGATCTTCGCCGGCGGCGCCGGAACCGTGTCGGCGCCGACCATGTGGACCACCCGCTGCGGGAAGGGGATGCCGATGCCGGTCGCCTCGAGGTCCCGCTTGATGTTCTGGGTAACCTCCCAGCGCACGTCCCAATAGGTCGCAGTAGGCGCCCAGGCACGAAGCTGCAGGTTGACCGAACTGTCTGCGAAGGCGAGCGGCACGACCAGCGGTGGCGGATCGTCGAGCACGCCGGGGTGTTTCCGCGCCGTCTCGGTCATCACCTCCCGGCCGCGCGCCAGATCGGCGTCGTAGTCGATGCCGACCTCGATCTGCATCATGCGGGTCGGATTGCGGGTGTAGTTGGTGAGGATGACGTTCCACAGCTGCGAATTCGGCACGAACTTGTAGATGCCGTCCCAGGTTCGCATCTGGGCATGGAAGAGGCCGATTTCCTCGACCGTGCCGGCGACATCGGCGGTCTCGATGAAATCCCCGGCGCGGAAGGGCCGAAGCCAGAGGATCATCATTCCGGCGGCGATGTTCGACAGCGTGCCTTGAAGCGCCAGGCCGATGGCAAGGCCGGCAGCGCCGAGAACCGCGAGCAGGGAGGTGGTCTGGACGCCGAGCTGGCCGAGCGCGGCGACGCCGACCAGAACCAGGATCGAATAGCGCACCACCGAGTGGATGACGGGGTGCAGGGTCGAATCGACCTTGCCGGTGGTCTTGACCGCGGACGCCGCGGCGCGCGCCACCCAGCCGGCAACGAAATAGCCGACGACGACGATGAGGAGCGCAGCGCCGAAACGTGGTAGAAACTCGACCGCCCAGGTCCAGAATGCGAGCGCCAGCGCGCTGATCTCTTCGGGAGCTTCTGTGATGTCCATAGCTGAAGCCTATCAAGGCATAGTCAAGTGGGACAAGCACTGATTGCGGAGATAATCACACCTGGTTCAATATCTCTGTGTTGCTCAGATACGTTCTGGCACGGCGCGGTGCTGTTCGGTCGAACCCCTGCGATCGACGCAGAATAACGCTCCGGGCCGTGTCGTCGGGCGCATGGGAGGCCCGTCCGTACCTTGATGTTGCTTTGCGCTAAACGAAAAGGCCCGCGCCGTGGCGCGGACCTTCGGGCAGTCCGATGCGCGGCCGGTCACATCGGCATGTCAAGCCGGCCGAGGGGCAGGAACTGGGTCTCGCCGGAGTGGTCGTCGACGCCGTCATTGTCGGTGACGACGAAGGCATTGCCGTCGGCATCGATCGCGAAGCCTTCGACCTTGTCGAGAACGAACCCGGCGGGGGCTGTAAGGTCGGGAAGGAGGTCCCGGACCTCGGTCTTGGCGAGGACCGGGATCTCGGCCGCGTCGAGCGCCGCGGGCTCGACCCCGTCGAGCGCAGCGAAATAGAGCTTCTTCACCCTGGCGTCGCGGCCGACCTGGTTGTCGCGCTCGATCACGACCACGCCGTCTCCGACGGCGGCAATCTCGGAGAGACCGATCCAGCCCTTGCCGGCGGAATCGAGCGGGTAGTGGACTAGGCCCCAGGTCCTGGCGGCAGGGCGGTAGGCGAGCAGCTTCACCATGCCGGCGGGATCGTCCTTCCACGGGCGCTGGACCGCGAGCCAGACCGTCTCCGCGTCGCCCGAGCCGATCACGGTCACGCCCTCGAAACCAAAGCGCGTCGCGACAGCCTGCAGCGCCTCGGGCAGCGTCACCTCCTCGACGATCGCGCCCGCGGCGTCGACCCGGACCAGCGTCGACTGGGTTGGGTTCTCCTCGCGTTCGGGATTGCCCTCCGAGGCGAGCCAGAAGCCGCCGTCCGCGGCCAGCGCGATGCCCTCGAGGTCGAGGCCCTTCGCCGGAGCGCCATCCCGGGTCACGGTCATGGCCGCGGTGATCACCGCCGGGGTCTTGGTGGCGTCGATCGTGAGGATACGGGCCTCGGCATAGGCGCTGTCGGTCACCGCGTAGAGCACCCCGGGCCTGGCGGCATCGGCCACGGCGCCCGATATCGCGCCCCACGGGATCGGCCGGCCATCGGCGTCGTCGGCCGAGAGCAGCGTGGGATAGGCGGCCGGCTTGTCGCTGCGCTCGTAGATGGTGACCAGCGAGCCGATCAGGCCGTCGGCGCGAAGGTCGGTCTCGCCGGCGCTGACGAAGAGGTTGCGGGCGGGGATGGCGAGCAGGCCCTCCGGTCCGATGCCGCCGGGGAGGGCCTGGAGGAAGGTCGGCGCATTGCCGGCGCCCTCGTCCTTGTACACGCCAACCAGGGAGGCGCGCTCGGAGCCGATGAAGATCAGGCGATCGTTGCCGAAGATCGCGACCTCGGCGCCCTCCGGCTCGTTGCCCTTCTTGTTGCGGAACTCGGGATAGTGGCCGAGGCGGACGGTCAGGTACTCAAAGTCCGTGCCGCTGTCATACTCGATGGTGCCGTCCTTGCCGAAGATGGTGAAGCCGCGGCTGCCGCCCTTGTAGTCGCCCTCGTTGGCGGTGACGAAACGATCGGCGTCGATCCACTGCACGCCGTCCGGCTCGCGGGCCACGTCGGTCTTCGACCCTGACAGAGCGATGACCGCGTCCTTCTCGGTGTCGATGCCGGCGAGATCCACGGCGCCGGCTGAGAAGTTCGCGGCGACCTTGCCGGCGGCGAGATCGACGATGGCGATGTGGTTGTTCTCCTGGATGGTGACAACGGCCTGGTTCGCGTCGTTGATGTCGACGAATTCCGGCTCCGGGTCCTCCGGTGTAACGGCTGCGAGGCCGGTGAGGTCGACCATCACCCTGCCGGCACAGTCGGGAACGTCGTCGGTGAGCGGGAAGAGGGTGAGGCTGCCGGCGGGACGCTGCGGGATGTCGCCGTGGTTGAACTCCTCGTCGCGCTCGTTCTCGATCACCACGGCCAGGTACTTGCCGTCGGCGCTGCGCGCGACCGAATCGGGCTGACCGCCGAGATCGCATGTCGCGGTCACGGCTTTGCGGGCGATGCTGACCACGGCGACATGGCCCGAGGGAGCGGCGTAGGACTCCGAGGTCACGACGCCGACCAGGGCGTTCTTGCCGGCGACCACCACCGAGGTCGGCTCGCCGCCGAGGGCAACGGTGCCGGCGGCGCGGGGCGCCCTGGGGTCGGCGAGGTCGATGAAGCCGAGACGCTCGCCGGGGCTGTCGGTATAGACGAGGGTCATGCCGTCATCGGTGGCGGAGATGATCTCGGCAACTGTCTCGGCCGCCGGATCTGCGTCGGCCGGCAGGTTGTCGGCGACATGAAAGGTCGCGATGCGATTGAACATCTCGGCATGGGCCGGTGCGGCGGCGGCAATGGCGAGAACGGCGGCGCTGGCGGTGAGCCTGGTGCGCAGGACGGTCATGGATCGGACCCCTCGATGATGCTGAACGACCACAGCCGCATAGGAAGCCGCGATGACCCCGCCAATACAGCGACATGACACTTTCGTGACGCGGCGCTGGCGCCTCGCCGGGGGGGGCCGCGCGCTGGTGCCGACCAAGGCTCAGGGCCGGCCAGCCGTGCGGCCTTGGTTCGGCTCAATGTCCGACCCAATGCGGAACCCGCGCGTGGGGGGTCGCGTTACGACGGGTGAGGTGCTAACTCAGGCGTGTGGCGGAAGCTGCTTCCCCTTGCGGGAAGCCTTGATAGGAGTTCATTGCGGGTGGCTGGCGACCTTTCCGCGACCATCTCGAAGACCATGCTGTTCAGCGGCCTCGACCCGGACGATCTGCGCCGGCTGGCCGGGATCGCGCGCGAGTCGACGCTTTCGGCCGGCCAGAACCTGTTCGAGCAGGGCGACGAGTCCGACGGCCTCTATATCGTGGTCACCGGCATCCTGCGCATCTATCTCACCGCCGAGGATACCCGCGAGGCGACGATCAACCTGCTCGAGGACGGCGAGGTGATCGGCGAGATGGGGCTGCTCGATGGCCTGCAGCGCAGCGCCGGGGTTGCCGCCCTGACCGACGCCAAGCTGATCTTCATTCCCCGCGAGCCGTTCATGGCGCTGCTCGACACATCGCCCAAGCTCGCCCGCTCGATCATCCTGATGCTGTGCGAGCGCCTGCGGGCGGCGAACGCCCAGGTCGACCAGGCGATCTTCCACGATCTCCGGCACCGGCTCCTGGTACTGCTCAGGCATCTTGCCGTGATCCACGGCCGCGTCGAGGACGACGTCTCGATCGTCGATCTGGAGCTCACGCAGGGGACGCTTGCCCAGATGCTCGGCGCCAGCCGCGAAGCCGTGAACAAGCAGCTCCGGGCGCTCGCCAAAGAGGGCCGAATCGCGGTCAAGGGCGCGCACATCGAGATCTTTCGCTCGGCGAAGGCCTGACGACTTGCGGCATCGGGACTTCAAACCCCATCTGGAGCCGAAAGGCGCACAAGGGGTGCTGGACACGAGGGCCGTCGCCTTCTAAAAGAGCCGCGATCCGGTTCGGGTGTATAGCTCAGTTGGTAGAGCAGCTGACTCTTAATCAGCGGGTCACAGGTTCGAGCCCTGTTACACCCACCAACGGAATCAAGGGCTTATGGACTTCGCTGGGTCGGGCGTTCGCTACCTAGCTACCATATGGCTACCGTCGGCGCGCCAAATGCAGACGGTCCCTGCACATCGGCCGACCCTCGGGCAGGCGCTGTTAAGTTGACGGTGTGAATGGTGGCGGCGCCGGATCTCATTCCGGCATGACTGCCGTATGTCTTGGCCCCAAGCCGGACGGATAACCGCCACGACGCGACGACCCGCAGGCGTGCTGCCGCGAGTGCCGCCAAGCGGGAACCCCGCGCCCGGCTCGCCTCGTCCATGCAAGTGTTCCCGGCGACATCCTCGACAATTTCGACCATCGCCTGGGGCCGGTACGAAGGTCCGCAGCTGGCGCGCCCTCCGACTCACCGTCGGAGGCGGCGACGCGCACTTGTTCCGACAGCCGGCAGGAAGATTGTCCGGTCGGGCCAGTCAGGTCCCCAACGGGATTGTCGGGGTGAGGGGCCCTCTAAGGCATGTACTGGCCGCCGTTCACTTCAATGATCTGCCCCGTGATGTATCCGGACAGCGCCTTGGAGGCGAGGAACAGGTATGCGCCCACGCACTCCTCGGCGGTGCCAGCGCGCCCCATGGGGATCGAGGCCACCATCTGCCTCATCTGCTCCTGGGTGCTGTCGCGCTCGTGGAAGGGCGTCAGGATCACGCCCGGGGCCACGGCGTTGACGCGGATGCCGTCGCCGACCAGTTCCTTGGCGAGGCCCTTGGTGATGGTGGAGACGAAACCCTTCGCGGCACCGTAGAGGATCGCCCCGGGGCCGCCGCCGTGGCGAGCGGAGATGGAGGTCGTATTGATGACGACGCCGCGTGACTGACGCAGGTGGGGCAGCGCGGCGCGCGTCACCCAAACCACGGAATGGGCGTTGAGATCGATCACCCGGCGGTCGTGCTCCTCATCGGATTGGTCGATGGGGATGCGGCCGAGCATGGCTCCCGCATTGTTGATCACGCCGTCGATCTTGCCGAAGTGCTCGGCCGCCTTCTGCACGATCTCCCCGCAGACGCCGTAGTCGGTCACGTCGCCGCCGACCAGAAACGCGGAGCCGCCGCTGTTCGCGATGGTGTCGACAACCTGTCGCGCCGGATCGGCGCTGGCATTGTAGTGGACCGCAACAGCAGCGCCTTGGTCGGCAAGAGCGATTGCCACGACGGCACCGATGCCGGTGGAGGCACCGGTGACCAGGAAGACTTTGCCGGCGAGATCAGGGATGACGAGTTTGGTCACGGCTTTTCCGATTTGATGGTAGGAATTGTGAAGTTGGTGAACGTCCTTCGCAGCATGATGCTTACGGGACCGTCGGTAGCCTGTCGACAGGGAGTATCAGGGGCAACCCGGTGATCGCGAGAAGATACGTCTCCATCGTGGCCAGCTTCGTCTTGCTCGGCATAGGGCCGGTCTTGTCCGAAAAGACATCGGCCCAGCAGGACGAAGAGGAAATCGTCGACCTTGGCATAACCGAGTACGAGCTCTCCTGCATGTCCTGTCATGGTGTTGACGGCCGAGGCGATGGGCCTGACGCCCGGTACCTTGAAACGAAGCCCGCCGATTTGACCCAGATCACGATGCGAAATGGAGGCACTTTCCCCGCAGACCGGGTGGCGACGATCATCGACGGTCGGACAGTCGTGGCAACGCATGTACCGCGGGAGATGCCGGTATGGGGGGAGCGCTACCGCCGGCCGCTCCCGGATGCAGACTGGGACACTGAGCAGGAAGCACTTTCGCGGATCGACGCACTCGTGGATTACGTCAAGAGCCTTCAGGAACGCTAAGCACCGTTCAACGCCGGTCGACCAATGGAGCTGGAGGCTCCCGATATCCAACGCAGCGGCCGCGCTCCCGCTTCTGGAAGAATGGATGAGCCGAGAAGTCACCACGGGCCGAGCGTCCCGCGGCAGGCGTCAGTGCGCGTGCGGATTCTGGCCGGTCGCCAACGCCAGGTGATGCGCCTGGTGATGCATGCCTACGGTCATGATTCCGATGAAGCCGAGCGCGCGAATACGCGCGGGATCGCCCGTCACGGTCAGCGACGCGCCACCCGGGATTTCTTCCGCCTGCATGTGCCATTCCTCCACGCCATCGAGAGCGGCGGCATGCGCAAACACCATGGCGCGGATCGAGGCGGATACTGCGGGCGCGTCGGACGTGACGAGGAATTTCGCGCCGCCGTCAACCTCTTCGGCGGCGACCCGGGCGTGGAGCGTGACGTTGTCCATGTCGATCAGGTGGAGGCGCAAAGCCTCGATGTTCACCCGGTTCCAGTCGGTGTCGGGATCGGCCATCAGCCGCGAGACGATCTCTTGAATGGCGGCGAAGGCCGCCTGTCCCCCCTCAGTGATCGCGGGCGCCACCGTGGCGGGGGCCATCGCATGGGGGGCGGTGTGGCCCATCATGTGGCCGGCCTGGTCTTCCGCCAGGGCGAGGCCGGGGAGCCCAAGCATCACAAGGAGAAGGCCTGTCTTCGTCATCGGGATTCTCCGTAACCGACTCGTGTGTCGTCCTGTCCAGCGAAACAGGATTGGCCGAAGCCCCGATCGGCGCGCCCCGTCCGCTACCCGTTCCGCGAGCGGCAGCCGTATCGGGTCAAACGTTCGCGCTCGACACCGCCATGCCCTCACCGGTGCTGGTCGGCCCGAGGTCTGGCCACCGCAGCAAGGAACTTCCGTGCATTGAAAGAAAATGCAATAGGCTCCGGCCCGCAACGGGTATCTGGAGGGCGAAAACCATGACGACGGCGGCGAACGCCTCGACTTCGGGATTGCCGGTGTGGCGCTTCCGGCTTGGGGTGGCGAGCTTCATCGCCGCGTTCGCCATCCATCTGGTGACGGTGGCAGCGGTATTTGCCGGCGCCGGCCCGGCCACGATCGCCGCGATCACGGCGGTGAACTTCGCCCTCAACAAGATACTCCTGATCGCGACCGTCGCGCTGCTCGGCCGGGAAGGCTTCACATTCCTCAAGGATGCGGTCTTCGGCGCCGTCCGGCGGAGCATCCGTGCCGAGGAGATCGGCCCGGTCCGCTACGGCATCGGACTGGTCCTGTTCGTGTTGCCGCTGGTGCTCGCCTGGATCGCGCCCTACGTCGCCGAGATCGCCCCAGGGTTCGGTCGGGACAGCATTCGCGACGGCATCATCGGAGACGTGCTGCTGATCGTCAGCCTCGTGGTGCTGGGGGGCGGGTTCTGGGACAAGCTTCGCGCGCTGTTCACACGGCGCGCGGTGGCCGTGTTTCCGAGCGCGGCGGCTTCTGCTCGAAGGCGTGTGAGTCATGATGGGGCCATCTGAACGACCATCCTTCGTCACGGACTGACCGGCATGGTCAGGCCGCTCCGCTCGGTTGCGAAGTTCCTCGCGATATCCATCGCGGTCGTGGTCGCGACGATCCTGGTCGTGCGGGCGATCGACTCGCTTCGCGGTCCGCCGCTCGAGCCCTGGCACACCTTCGTGCCCGTCGAACTCACGTCGGCGGAGATGGATGCGACCGATTGGTCGGGCTATCTCGCGGCGGAGGACCGAGCGTTCGAGGCAGTGCGCGCCAACGTCACCGACATGCTGCCGGCGCGGGACCGGGTCGGCTTCGACCGCTATTTCGACGGCGCGCCGGTCTATCCCGGCAGCTTCCCGCAGAACTTCAATCGTTCCTACATCCTCACGCCGAGCGGCCGTGTCGTCGGTGCTGCCGTGCTGCTCCACGGTCTCACGGACGCGCCGTACAGCATGCGCCACATCGCCTCGCTCTATGCCTCGCACGGCTACGTGGCGGTGGTGATCCGGTTGCCGGGCCACGGTACGGTGCCGGCCGGACTGACCGAGGCCACCTGGGAGGACTGGATGGCAGCGACGCGGCTCGCCGTCCGCGAGGCGGTCACTCGCGCCGGTCCGGAGGTGCCGCTCCATGTTGTCGGCTACTCGAACGGCGGGGCGCTCGCAGTGCTCTACGCCCTCGCGGCGCTGACCGACACCAGCCTCGTTCGGCCCGCCCGCCTCGTGCTCCTTTCGCCGATGATCGGGGTTACCCGCTTCGCTCGCTTCTCAGGGCTGGCCGGCTGGCCGGCCGTGCTGCCGCCGTTCGTCAAAGCGGCCTGGCTGAGCGTCATTCCAGAGTTCAACCCCTTCAAGTACAACTCCTTTCCGGTCAACGCCGCCCGCCAGTCGCATCGCCTGACGGTGGCGCTGCGGGAAGAGCTCGACGCCGCGGTGCGAGGAGGAAGGATCGGGGACCTGCCGCCGATCCTGACCTTCCAGCCGGCGACCGACTTCACCGTGAGCGCGCGCGCCGTGGTGACCGGGCTCTACGACCGGCTCGAGGCCAACGGCAGCGAGCTGGTGGTCTACGACGTCAACACCGCCGCCCATGTCGACCTCCTGTTCCGCGACCGGGCGCGCCTCGCCATCGAGCGGATGCTGACGCCGCCGCCGCGCGCGTATCGCGTCGTGGTGGTGGGCAACGCAACACCGGGCAGGGCTGCCGCTGCCGAACGGGTCACGGAGGCCGGCGCCACCGACGAAACCGTCCGTGCCCTCGGGGTCGACTACCCGGTCGACGTCTATTCGATGTCGCACATCGCGGTCCCGTTTCCGCCCCACGATGGCCTCTATGGTTCGCATCCTGACCCGGACGATGACTTCGGAATCTCCCTCGGGACGATCGCGACCCGCGGGGAAACCGGCATGCTCGTGGTCGGGCTGGATACGCTGCTCCGCAACAGCTCCAACCCGTTCTACGGCGCCATGGCCGCAAAGATCGAGGACGGCATTGCGCCCCGTTGACGCGCACCATCTCGGCAGACCGGACGCCGGCGTCCTGCGACCGCAGGTCGGATACTGGGAAGCGTGACGGTGCGCCTGCGACGCATCCTTCTTGTCCTGCTCGGTATCGTCGTGGTGGTCGTGGCGGGCACCGTGGCGATCTCGTTCTATCAGCCGCCAATGCAGCTGATGCCTGCGCCCGCCGTCTTCCGGAACAGCCGGGTGCAGGTCTTCGGCGACGACGCAGGCGATCCCGATATCCGGCTCTTCTACGCGACCAATCGCAAGCAGGAGGGTACGCCCGAGGAGCCGGACTATGGCCGCGTGCCGGGCGACGACCTCCGCGCTGGGGTCGTCACCATCCGGATCGGCGAGGACGGCACGCCATGGGATCGCATCTACGCCTGGTCGACCGGAACGTCCGACGAGCCGCGCCCCTTCCTCCATCTCGACCGGGTGGAGGAGCAGGCGGTGATTGCCGCTGACGGAACGCCGACGGAGGGTGCACGGGCCTGGTACGCGGCGATCAACGCGGCCCTTGCCGAGAGCCGCGACAAGGACATCATCGTCTATGTCCATGGCGCCAACACCAACCTCGAGCGCGCCGCCGGACAGGCCGCCCAGCTCCACCATTTCACCGGACGCGATACCGTGGTCGTGCTCTTCGCATGGCCGACGGCGGAAAACTTTCTCCGCTACAGCCGGGACATGATCACGGCGAAGCAGTCGGCGCCGGCGCTTGCCGATGTCATCGAGGCATTGTCGAGGAACACCGACGCCGAGCATATCGACGTCCTCACCTACAGCGCCGGAGCGGTGGTGGGCAGCGACGGCCTTGCGATCCTCGGCCGGCGACTCTCCGAACGGGACGATGTAAAGAGCCCGCTCGGCGAGATCTACCACGCCGCACCGGACGCGGACTTCCGGAGCTTCGTCGACGACATGCGCGACTATGCCGGCCGAGTCGAACGGACGACGGTCGCGGCCAACATGAACGACAGCGCGCTTCGGCTGTCGCAGCGCGTCAACAACGGCTCACGGGCTGGCCGGCCGGACCTGCGCGAACTCAGCCTCGAGGCGACCGAGTGGCTGCTCGGCGCCACCAAAGTCTACGCGCTCGACCTGCTCCAGGTGCGCCCGGAGAACATCCCCGGTCTGTCGAGATTTTCGCATACCTTCTGGTACGACGATCCCTGGGTGAGCAGCGACGTGCTGATCACGCTCCTCCATCATCTTCCGGCCGATGCGCGCGGACTGGTGCCGGGCGAGGCTTCGTTCGGGGCGCGCTACTGGACCTTCGGCCCCGACTACGAGGACCGGCTGGCCGTGGTGATTGGCGGCCTGCTGGCGCCGCCAGGCGCACACCCGGCCGAAGAAGGACAATGACCATGGCCATGCTGCCCCGCCTTGCGGCCCTGATTGCCCTGACGGTGGCGGCGCCCGCCGCGGGCGCGCAGGAATGCGTGGTGTTGCTCCACGGCTTGTCACGGACCGAGAACTCGTTCCTGCTGATGGAGGAGACGCTCCGGGCGTTCGACTACAAGGTGGTCAACTCCACCTATCCATCGACCAAAGCGTCGGTGGAGGAGCTCATTGGTCATGTCGGACAGGCGGTCGATGCTTGCGGCGACGCCGACCTCATTCATTTCGTCACTCATTCCATGGGCGGCATCCTCCTGCGCGCCTGGCTCAAGCAAAACCACCCGGACAACCTCGGCCGCACGGTGATGCTCGGGCCACCCAACCAGGGCTCGGAGCTGGTCGATCGATTCGGCCATCTCGGCCTGTTCGAGTTCGCTACCGGGCCGGCCGGTCAGCAGCTTGGCCGGGGTCCCGACAGCCTGCCCAACCTCCTCGGCGCCGCCGACTTCGACGTGGGCATCATCGCCGGCACGCGCTCGCTCGTGCCGATCCCGCCGGGCGTCTTCGACGGGCCGAACGACGGACTGGTCGCCGTCGACAGCACGCGTCTCGATGGCATGGCCGACCATATCGTGCTCCCGGTCACCCACACCTTCATGATGAACAATCCGGTGGTGATCGCAGAGGTGCTCCATTTCCTGAGCCATGGCCGTTTCGATCACGACCTCACGCTGCGGAAGCTGTTCATGCAGTCGATCGGCAAGTAGCGAGACCGGGTTTCGGCTTCTGCAGATTTTTGCCGGGATCGGGCTTCGTCAGGGTCGCAATGGCGCTATAGTGCCAGCGGAACGGATGCGGCTGGTGGAGGGTGGCATGCTGCGACTGATTGCTTCGACGACGCTCGAGCTTCTGGCCAACGCGATCGGCCTCCTTGTCGCCTGGTGGATCCTCCGCCCGGAGTTCTCGACCGACGCGACCGGATTCATCATCGTGGTGGCAATCTTCACGGTGGCACGGTTCATCCTCGCGCCGCTGATGATGAAGCTCTCGATGCGCTACGCGCGCGTGCTCGTCGGCGGGGTGTCGCTGGTGACGATCGTGGTTTCGCTCATCGTGACGACGCTGCTTTCGAGCCACCTGTCGATCAGCGGCTTCACCACCTGGATCCTCGCGACCCTGATCGTCTGGATCTTTGGTGTCGCGGCGCAGCTTCTGCTGCCGCTGGTGATCTTCAAGAAGACGCTCGCCGCGCGCTCCGACCGCTCCATGACGCCACTCGGCTAGCCGGGTCGACTGGCCCGGGCCGAGCCGTCCCGTCAGGCCCGTCCGGCAGCCTTGTCCGCGGCCGCCGCAGGCGGCTGCGCCACCGGGATGTCGCCGTCGCCGGACAGCAGGATCGCGACCGGCCGGAGCATCGGCACCTTCGAACAGATGATCAGGATCACCACCATCAGCGGCACGGCCAGGAACGTGCCGGCGACGCCCCAGACCATCGCCCAGAAGGTGAGGGACAGCATGATGACGAGCGAGCTTAGATTGAGGGTCTTTCCCATCACCATCGGCTCCACTACCTCGCCGGTGAGCGTATGGGCGGCGGCGACGCCGACAACGACGATCGCGATCGGCTGCCAGTCGGTGAACTGAAGCAGCGCGAACAGGGACGGGACGATCGTCGCGGTGATCGAACCGATCTTCGGGATGAAGTTGAGGAAGAAGGTCAGCAGCGCCCACGTCTCCGCGAACTCCAGCCCGACCAGCCGCATGATGGCGTAGACCGCGAGCGTGTTGCCGGCGCTGAGCACGGTCTTCAACAGCAGATAGCGGTGAACGCTCCGGGTGATCTGCCGGGCGACCTCGCTCACTTCGCCGGCGCGTTGGGGATCGTCGGCGAACAGCTTGGCGACCTTGGTCGGGAACGCGGCGCTCTCGACGAACATGAACGCCACATAGAGGACGACGACGATGATCGAGGTGAGCGCAGCGCCGGCGGGTGTGACCACGCTGCGGAATGCCGAGACAACGTTGAAACTGGCATAGGCGGCCCGCAGCGCCTCCTCGATGTCCTCGCCCAGCCAGTCGGAGACCCGGGCGGCGAAAGCCTGAAGGCGCTCGACGATCCGCGGCCATTCCGCCACGATCAGCAGAAGCTCTCCGGACACCACGCTGTAGAGCACGAGCAGGATCACCAGCAGGAGGGCGAGGCCAACGCTGGCGGCGAGCCAGTGAGGCAGTGCGAAACCGCCCAGCCGCAATCGCGAGACCCGGTTGATGCCAGCCGACAGGACCGTGAAGACCAGGAAGGCGACGACGACCGGGAGCAGAAAGGGCCGGCCGTAGATCAGGATCAGAAGGCTGATGCCGGCGATGGCAAGCCACAGGAACCACTGCACCAGTGGCGACGCCACGGCACTCTCTCTCGCCATTGAGCCCGAGCCCCCGGCATTGCCAATGTCTGCGACACTATAGGCGAAAACCGAAACGATGTAGGCCTTCGCGTTCGGCTCGCTGTGGGCCGACGTGAACCGATCGCGACCGCGCGATCGAGGACCGTTTCAAGCGGTGACGGCGAGCAGGCCCGCAGTCGCGGACCGAACCCGACGCGCCACCTCGTCGGGGTCGCCGGAGGCGTCGATGCGCGTCCACGCGATCGGGCCGGTCGGCCGCGCCGCCTGGCGCGCCACCACCGCCGCGGTCGCGTCGGATGCGTCGTCGCGGCGGGCGGTCACCCGTTCGGCCGCCACGTCCACGGTCGTCTCCAGCCAGACTCCCGCGAACGGGACGCCGAGCCTCGAGGCGACGTCGGCAATCGAGGCGCGCTCTTCCGGTCGTTGGTGGACGGCGTCGACAACGACGCTCTGCCCGGCGGCGAGGGCGAGCGCGGCCTGCTCGCGGAGGATCCCATAGACCCGCTCCGTCGTCGCGTGCGAGTAGGCCGACGGTGGCAGGCGGCTGTGTTCCTCCACCCCGAAGAACCGCTTGCGTTCGATGTCGCTGCGGAAGTGAACGGCGCCCGGTGCGCGTCCGAACCTTGCCGCGATATGCGCGGCGACCGTCGACTTTCCCGAGCCGGAGATGCCGCCGATGGCGATGAGGCAGGGTCGCGTTTCGGTCAGGAGCGAACCGGACACGCCGAAGTATCGGCGGGCCTCCGCGCCCTGCTCGGCACCCTGTCCGAGTTCGAGAAGGCGCAGCGCTTCGACCTTGGCGCGCACGGCGGCGCGGAGGCTCATGAACAGGGGGAGTGCGGCAAGGCCTTCGAGCTCGCGCGCCGGCTGGGACGTCTTCCAGAGGTAGCGGTTGAGCACCAGATTGGCCTCCGCCGGAAGCTCCCGCTCCCACAGATCCATAAGGAGGAAGGCGAGGTCGTAGAGGACGTCGATGGAGGCGATCGACTCGTCAAACTCGATCGCATCGAACGGCGTCGGGATGCCGTTGAGCAAGGTGATGTTACGAAGGTGGAGGTCGCCGTGGCAGCGCCGGACGCGGCCGTGGGCGCCGCGGTCGCGGAGCAGGGGCGCGAGCCGGCGGAACGTGGCGGTCATCCTTTCGCCAAGCGCCGCCGTCTCCGCTTCGGGAAAGAACGCGTGCGCACCGGCAAGCGCGGCCAGGGTTTCCTCGACGACGCCCCGCAAAGCCTCGGTTGCGGCGAGTCCGTCCCGGACTTCCGCGTCGCGATAGATGTCGACCAGCCCGTCGGCGAGACGAGCGATCAGCAGCGAACCGAGCTCGCCCCGCTCGGCGACATGATCGAGCGTACGGGTCTCGTCGAAGCGTCGCATGTGGACGGCCCACTCGACCGGCTCGCCCGTCCCGGCGATGGCGAGGCCGTCGCCGTCGCGCGTGATCGGCACCGCGCCGTAGTAGATGTCAGGGGCGTAGCGACGGTTGACCGCGACCTCGGCTTCGCAGGCGGCCTGGCGCTTGGCCAATGTCGAGAGGTCCATGAAGGCGAACCTCACCGCCCGCTTGACCTTGTAGACGTCGAGGCCGGCCAGGAACACGACGGCGCTGTGGGTGTCGATCCGCGTCACCGGAAACAGGACGGCATGGGTCCGCGGGTCGGCGAGCAGCTCGAACACCTCGCTTTGATCTGCCGTGATGGTTGCCGC
Source organism: Bauldia sp. (assembly GCA_020442065.1). GTDB lineage: Bacteria > Pseudomonadota > Alphaproteobacteria > Rhizobiales > Kaistiaceae > Bauldia. Next base: position 1,732 of record JAGRKZ010000134.1, on the reverse strand, counting down.
GGCGCTGCTCGGATCGGTCATCGTCAGTCCATCGCATCCGCTTGCCCGGCCCAGGCAGGAGTCGCGCGGGGGGGCGGCGCTCTCCGTCCGTGTCCGCCGTTGCAAGTAGCATACCTGGGGCGCGGGCCGCCTCTATGACCGGGCGCTTGCGGTTGCCAGCTACGACTGGCCCTGGAAGCCGGTAAGGGTGTGGATGTACTGGGCACGCACCAGCGCTTCCCGGTCACGAAGGAACGCCGCCGCCAGCCGGCCCCGCACCCGGCCGATATCGTCGAATCCGCGGCCTTCCATCCACTGTTTGAGGCCGTCGCGGAGGACCGAGACGTGTCCCGGGCCGTGGCGGAGCAACGAGGACGTCGTCATCACGACATCGGCGCCGGCCAGCAGGTACTTGACCACTTCCTCGCTGGAGCTGACCCCGCTGGTTGCCGCGAGCGAGGCATCGACGCGGCCGGCAAGTAGAGCAATCCAAAGCAGCGCCTGGCGGATCTCGTAGGGCGAGCTCAGCTCGAGGCTCGGCTTCGGCGCGAGCGTGGCGAGATCGATGTCCGGCTGATAGAAGCGGTTGAAGAGCACGAGGCCGCGCGCCCCGGCAGCGGCGATGCGCAGGGCGTGGTGACCAGGCGAGGACAACCACGGTCCGAGCTTGACCGACACCGGGATGGACACGGCGCCGCACACCGCCTCCACGGTCTCGAGCCAGCGCCGCTCGACCTCTTCACCGCTCTCGTTGACGTCGGCGGGGACCCTGTAGAGATTGAGCTCGATCGCAGCCGCGCCCGCCCGTTCCAGTTCGGCCGCGAATCCGGTCCAGCCCCGGGGCGTCGAGCCGTTGAGGCTGGCAATGATCGGGATGGCGCAGGCGCTTGCGGCGCGTTGCAGCGTTTCGAGCCGTGCCTGCAGGCCGCCGACACGGAATGCCGGCGCCTCGGGGAAGTATCCCTCGGTTGCCTCCGGCTGGCTCCAGCTGCCGCGCTCGACGAGGGCCTCGTAAGCCGTGTCTTCGGCGACGATCTCCTCCTCGTAGATCGAGGGCATGACGATCGCCGCTGCACCGGCGTCCTCCAGCTGGCGGATGCCGTCGAGCTCGCGCGAGAGCGGCGATGCCGAGGCGACGATCGGGTGCGCCAGCTTCAGTCCGAGGTATTGGGTCTCGAGATTCATGGCGGGGTCCTCAGGCATCCTCCCAGTTCGGCAGGAAACGGCTGCCGTCCCGGGCGGCGAGGTCTTCGTAGGTCCGATAACGCTCGTCGACCGCGGCCTGGGCCTGCCGCATCATCTGGGCAGCGGCCTCGCGGTCGCCTTGCCGGAGCACGCCATAGCGCAGCTCGTTATAGGCGAAGTCTTCGAGCTTCAGTCGCGGCCGCGTGCTGTCGAGCCGGAAGGGATTGGCCCCGCTGTTGCGGAGCGAGGGGTCGTAGCGGAACAGCGGCCAGTAGCCCGAGGCGGTGGCGCGCGCCTGCTGCTTCATGCCCTGGCGAAGATCGAAGCCATGGGCGATGCAATGCGAGTAGGCGAGCACCAGGGACGGTCCGGGATAGGCTTCGGCCTCGCGCAGGGCGATCAGCGTCTGCTCGGCATTGGCTCCCATCGCGATCTGTGCGACGTAGACGTAGCCGTAGGCGATCGCCTGCATCGCAAGGTCCTTCCGCGGCACGCGCTTGCCGGCGGCGGCAAACTTGGCGGATGCCCCGAGCGGCGTCGCCTTGGAGGCCTGGCCGCCGGTGTTGGA
>JAGRKZ010000133.1 GCA_020442065.1 Bauldia sp. | reverse complement strand
ATCATCATCGCCGGCACCAACGAGGCCGACATGCGTCTCGCCCTCGATACGGTCGCGAGCACGCAGGGCGGCGTGGTCGTGGTCGCCGACGGCAAGGTTCTCGCCAGCGTCCCGCTGCCGATCGCCGGCCTCCTCTCCGACAAACGGGTCGGCGAGGTCGCCGAGGAGCTGAGGGCGTTGAAGGAGGAGTGGACGGCCGCCGGCTGCACCATCCCTTACATGGGCTTCAACCTGATCCCGCTCTCGGTCATCCCGGAGATCCGGATCACCGACAAGGGACTCGTGCGGGTCCCCGAGATGACCATCGTGCCGCTGTTCGAAGCCTCGAACGAGCTGTCCGGCTAAGGATCAGCGACGCTTCGGTGGCTTGGTGTCGCTCTGGTCGCCTTGCGGCGGAGGGGGCGACGGTGACTCGGCTCCGCTCCTGCTCCCGCTGCCCTGCCCGGCCTTGCTGTCGCCACTGCCTGACTGCGGCTTGCTGTCGCCTGCCATTTGCAACCTCCTGCGGCTCGCACGTCTTGCCGCATGCTATCCCCTCCCGGAGGCCGACGCGACCCGTCGCTGCCCGAGGTTGCTTCGCGCCGTCATGGCCGCTACATCCACGCACACGTCAGGCGCCCGGCGCCATGGAAATTCCTGGGGACTGAGATGCGCACGGAAATCGAGAACGCGGTAGTCGAAATCAGGCAGGGCATCACCCTGCTGAGGAGGCATCTTTGACTTCGATCGCGCGAAGAAACGCCTGGCCGAGCTGAACGAGGCCGCCGAATCCGCCGACCTGTGGAACTCGCCCGAACGCGCCCAGAAGGTGATGCGCGAGCGGACCCAGCTTTCCGACCAGATCGACACGGTCGAGCGGCTTGAGCGCGAACTTTCCGACAACATCGAGATCATCGAGCTTGCCGAGGCCGAGGATGATCTCGGCGTCATCGAGGAGGCAGAGGCTGCGCTCCGGGCGCTGCAGGGCGAGATGGAGCGACGGCAGGTGGAGACGATGCTGTCGGGCGAAGCCGACGGCAACGACACCTACCTGGAAGTCCACGCCGGCGCTGGCGGCACCGAGAGCCAGGACTGGGCCGAAATGCTGCTGCGCATGTACACGCGCTGGGCGGAGCGGCGCGGATTCAAGGCCGAGATCCTCGAGTATCACGCCGGCGAGGAAGCCGGCATCAAGTCCGCAACGGTGCTGATCAAGGGGCCGAGCGCCTACGGCTGGCTCAAGACGGAATCGGGCGTGCATCGGCTCGTCCGCATCTCGCCCTTCGACAGCAACCAGCGCCGCCACACGTCGTTTGCCAGCGCCTGGGTCTATCCGGTGGTCGATGAGTCGATCGACATCGAGATCAACGAAGGCGACGTCCGAACCGATACCTATCGCTCGTCAGGCGCCGGCGGCCAGCACGTCAATACCACCGACTCCGCCGTGCGGCTGACCCACATGCCGACCGGTATCGTGGTGCAGTGCCAGAGCGAACGCTCCCAGCACAAGAACCGCGCCACGGCGTGGGACATGCTCCGCGCCCGCCTCTATGAAGCCGAGCTCGAGCGGCGCGAAGCCGAGGCCTCGGAAAAGGCGGCGTCGAAGACCGACATCGGCTGGGGGCACCAGATCCGGTCCTACGTGCTCCAGCCCTATCAGCTGGTGAAGGACCTCCGCACCGGCGTCGAAAGCACCAACCCGCGCGAGGTGCTGGATGGCGCCCTCGACCCCTTCATGGAGGCGGCGCTCGCCCACCGGGTCGGCGGCGGGGATACCGGGAAGGTGCAGGACCTCGACTGAACCGCCGCGTCTCCGGCGGTACCGTCATCCGATCAGCAGCTCGTCGTCGTCGAGGTCCACCCCTCGCTGCCGCCGGAACATGCGGACGAGATCCTCGACCGTGAGGGTACTTCGTTCGACACCCCCGACATCGAGCACGATGCGCCCTTCGTGGAGCATGATGGTGCGCGTCCCGAGTTCGAGCGCCTGCCGCATCGAGTGGGTGACCATCAGCGTCGTCAGACCCTTCTCCTCGACGGTGCGGCGCGTCAGGTCGGCCACGAACTCCGCCATGCCGGGATCAAGCGCCGCCGTGTGCTCGTCGAGGAGGAGCACGCTCGACGGCGCGAGCGTCGCCATGACCAGAGCGATCGCCTGACGCTGACCGCCCGAGAGCAACGCCATCCGGTCGCTCAGCCGGCCTTCCAGACCAAGGCCGAGAGCGGCCAGCCGGTTGACGAACGTCGCGCGGCGAGATGGCCGCAGTGCCGTGCCGAATCCCCGAGTCCGACCGCGCGCTGCCGCAAGGGCAAGGTTCTCCTCGATCGTCAGAGCGCCGCAACTGCCGGCCAGCGGGTCCTGGAAGACCCGCGCCACCCGCGCCGACCGCCGCGCCGTGGACTGGCGCCCGACATCCATGCCATCGATCTCGATGCGTCCGGAGGTCGGCGGGAAATCGCCCGCCAGTGCCGAGAGGAGGGTCGATTTGCCCGCTCCGTTGGAACCGATGATCGATACGAACTCGCCGGCGGCGACCGAAAGATCGATGCCGCTGAGGGCCGTCTTCTCGAGCGGCGTACCGCGGGCAAAGGTGACGGTGAGGCCTTCGACCCGGATCATGCGCGGGCGCCCGACTTGCCGAGGCGAGGCAGGATGAGGGCCAGCGCCACCAGCACCGCGGTCGCGAGGTTGAGGTCCGACGGTTCGAGGCCGATCGCATCGAACGACAGCGCAAGCTGGATGGCGATCCGGTAGAGGATCGAGCCGGCGACGACACCGATGAGGAGGACCCACAGGTGTCGCGAGCGGAACAGCGTCTCGCCGACGATGACCGCCGCGAGACCGACCACGATCGTGCCGACACCGGACGTCACGTCGGCAAAGCCGTTGGTCTGGGCGAAGAGCGAGCCGGCAAGCGCCGCGAGGCCGTTCGATAGCGCCATTCCGACATAGATGTAGAGGGCGGTTGGAATGCCCTGCGCTCGCGCCATCCGCTGATTGGCTCCGGTGGCGCGCATCGCGAGGCCGAAGTCGGTGGCGAGGAACCACGCAAGCGCGATCACGACCAGGGCGACCAGAACCGCTAGGAACAGCGGCCGCACGAGATAGCTCGCCATTCCGAGATCGTAGAATGGCGTGATGATGGTCTCTTGATTGAGGAGCGGCACGTTTGGCCGCCCCATGATCCTGAGATTGATCGAGAACAGCGCGATCATGGTCAGGATCGACGCAAGCAGGTGCAGGATTCCGAAACGGACGTTGAGAACGGCGGTCACCAGTCCGGCGCATGCTCCGGCGAGGATGGCGGCAAGGGTGGCGAGCCAGGGATCGACACCGCCCACGATCGCCACCGCCGACACCGCCGCGCCGAGCGGAAACGAGCCGTCGACGGTGAGATCGGGGAAATCGAGGATGCGGAAGGAGAGGTAGACCCCGAGCCCGACAAACGCATAGACGAGGCCGAGTTCAACCGCTCCGAAAAATGCAATGGCGCTCACGCGGCACCCCCCTTCCCGCCGAGCCCGGACAGCGTCTCCCCCTTCGGCCGCCCGGCCCGGGACTGCCCGGACCGGGAACTGACCTGCGTGCGCTACTCGATGACAGTGTTGGCGCGGGCGATGACGGCTTCGGGGATCGTCACACCCATCTTCTCCGCCGCCGACTTGTTGACGAACAGGTCGGTACCCGAAGCGAACGTCACGTCGATGTCGCCAGGCTTCTCGCCCTTGAGGACCCGGGCGACGACCTTGCCGGTCTCGACGCCGACGTCGAAGTAGTTGAACCCGATCGAAGCGAGCGCCCCGCGCTTAACGCTGTCGGTATCGCCGGCGTAGAACGGGATGTCGTTCTCGTCGGCCACTGCGATCGCGGCCTCGAGCGCGGAGACCACCGTGTTGTCGGTCGGCACGTACATGGCGTCGACCTTGCCGACCAGGCTGCGCGCGACGGCCTGGACATCCGCGGATTTGGTGACCGGCGCCTCGACGACGGCGAGCCCGGCCCCGGAAGCAACTTCTTTGAGGCGGTCGACCAGCGATACCGAATTGGCCTCGCCCGGATTGAACAGAACGCCGATCGACTTCACGTTGGGCGTGATCTCCTTGATCAGCGCGACGTGATCGGCCATCGGCGACATATCGGAAATGCCGGTGATGTTGCCACCCGGCTTTTCCAGCGTCGCCACCAGCTCGGCCGCGATCGGATCGGTGACGGCGGTGAAGACGATCGGAATGTCCTTGGTCGCGGCAGCCGCTGCCTGGGCCGAAGGTGTCGAGATCGGGACGATCACCGTGACGTTGTCGCCCACAAACTGCCGGGCGATCTGCGCGGCCGTCGCCGGCGCACCCTGAGCCGACTGGTAGATGAAATCGATCTCCTTGCCGTCCGCGTAGCCCTCGGCGGCGAGGCCCTCCTTGATGCCGTCGCGGGCGGCGTCGAGCGCCGGATGCTCGACGATCGCAGTGACCGCGACCGTGATATCGGCGGCAAATGCCGGAGTGGCGATGATGGCGCCCAACAGCGCGATGCCAAGCTTGCGCATGCGTTTCAACTCCCTGTGTGCTTCTTCTGCCCGGCTCTTCGTGGCCGGCCGAGTGTTGACCGAAAAACGATGTTTCCTTGCACGAGTCAATGGCGAGAGACCGCGGCGACGCCGTCTCAGCGGCGGCCGCCGACCTCATCGATATGGCGCAGAAGGTCCGCCGGATCCTCGTAGACGCGATAAGCGCTCGCGCGCACCAGCTCGTCCTCTCCGTAGCCGCCGGAGAGCAGGCCGACGCCAAGGCCACCAGCGCGGCGGGCGGCCAGCATGTCCCACACGCTGTCGCCGACGATGCAGGCGTGGGCGATGGGTTGTCCCAATGCCGCCGCCGCGGCAAGGAAGAGGTCGGGATCGGGCTTGGCGTAGCGGACCCTATCGCGGGTGATGACCGGGACGCGGGACTGATCGACCTCCAGCCGCTCGATGATCGGCCCCGCCGTCTCTATCCTGCCGCTCGTGGCGATCGCCCAGGGAATGCCGGCGGAGGTCAGGTAGCCCAGCAGTTCCCGCGTTCCGGGCAGCGGCCTTACCTCGTGAGCGCGGCTATTGTAGGCCACAGCGTGGCGCTTGCGCACCCGCTCGATGCGGGAGGGGTCAATTTCGAGGCCGGTCTCGCGGAACAGCATGTTGGTGAACAGCCCGCCGGACATGCCGATCTTGCGGTGGATGCGCCAGATCGAGAGTTCTATCCCCTCCTCCTGCAGCGCCTCGTGCCAGGCGAGCACGTGCTGGTAGACACTGTCGACCAGCGTCCCGTCGAGATCAAACAGGAACGAGACGGTGGGATCGGTCATGGCACTTCTCCGGGCAGTCGCAATCGACGCTGCAAGGTAGCACAGCCCTTGCGGCCTTTGCCTTGGCGAAGCACACGGCCTGCCCCGGGTGGGTTCAAATCGGATCCATGCCTCGGTGGATGCGCTCGGCGCGATAGCGTTCGGCCCATTCGCGGGTCTCGTCCGTGCGCTGGATCTCGCTTCGGACATCGGCAAGCCGGATCGGGTTTTCCGCAGCCACGCCAAAGGCGTCAAGCACGATGGAGACCGAGCGCTCGGGCTCGTCCATCACATCCTCGTAGATCACGCCATGCGGGCGGATGTCGTGCGCATCGAAGTAGCGCCGCCAGCCGATCTTGTCCTCGTCGAGCCGGTCGACCGCCTTGGAAATCAGCTCGAACGAGTAGGCGGCCTCGCCGGTCGCTTCCTTGCGGCTCGAGAACTGGTTGGTCTGCCACGCGGTCGCCAGCGACACCGCCTGCGCGGCGCGGTCGCGTCGGTCTATGTAGACCCAGACGTCGAAGCCACCGAAGGACTCGAGCGGAACCCGTCCGGTCAGCGCCGAGAACTCGTGGAAGTGCAGCTTGACGCCAGCGATGCCGCTCGGCGAGGCCTTTTCCGCGAGCCGACCGAGGACGATTCTGGCGAGGTCGTTTTCACCGGCTTCCGCGGCCCGCGCCTCGACCTTGCTGAGGACGAGAAACTCGGACGGGGCGCCGAGCACGCCGGTCATCTTGAGGAGCTGGCAGTAAAGCTTACTGCCGCTCCGCTGCGACGAGCAGATGATGTATTTCCGCAGCGGCTTTGTCGCCATCAGTGCCTCCAGAACGTCCCGGGTGCCGCACGTGCCCGACGGGAGCGATCGCGGTCAAGGGCCAATCGCCGCTCTGTCTAGACCAGCGACTCGCGAATTTGCAGGACTTCGAAGACCAGACCGCCCGGCGATCGGCAGAAGGCAAGGCGTCGCGAGCCGAGCGCGGCGCTGACTTCGATCGGCGGGATGAGGACCTCCGTGCCGAGTGCGACGAGACGTTCAAGCTCGCGATCGACATCCGCAACCTCGAAGACCGCGTGGGTCAGTCCTTCCGGGAGAGGGCCTGGCAGCCGCCCCTCGAACACCGTCACCGGTGTGAGGAAGAGCCGGGTTCCGGCAAAATCAAGCAGCGCATATTCGAACGTGCCGTCCGGGGTCGAGAGGGTCTCGTGGATGCGGAGGTCGGCGCCGAGCGCCACGAAATAATCGGCCTCCGCCTTCACGTCGCGGACCTTCATGCCGATGTTCCAGAGCCGGGCGTCCATGCCTTTCTGCCGCTCCTCCCCTTCCGGGAGTGTCTTCGCTGGATCAATCGAGGGCAAGGCATCGCTCCGTGGGCGGATGCGAGGCGGCGGCATGCCGGTGAGCGCAACGGCGACCGTGCCTCCGCCCGTCTGCTTCGGCATCGGCATTGATGCAGATCAAGGCCGTCGGGCCGCCCTGGCGAAATCCTTCCGCCGGACTAGGTGGAGGGAGGGATTCGACTATGCCAACCGACAGTCTCGTCGTGACGATCGTGGCAGTGGCGGCGTTCGCCCTGTTCTCGGTCGTTCTGCTGTGGGCCAATCACGTCGCGGGCCGCGGCGACTCCGACCGATAGGCCACATCGGCACCAACCGTCGCAGGTCGTCAGATAGCGCTGCCGGCCATCGGCGCCAACGTCATGACCCTGCGGCCGCGGGACTAGAACGGGATCTCGTCGTCGAGTTCTTCTGCGTACGACGGCGCGTTGCCGCCGCCTCCCCGGCTGCCACCACCTGACTCCATCGGCGACGACCGGCCGAAATCGCTGCCGCGATCGCTGGCTTGTCCACCCCCCTCGCCGCGGCTGTCGAGAAGCGTCAGCTCACCCCGGAAGCGGGTTAGCACCACCTCGGTGGTATAGCGATCCTGGCCGCTCTGGTCCTGCCATTTGCGGGTCTGCAACTGGCCCTCGACATAGACCTTCGAGCCCTTGCGAAGATACTGCTCCGCAATCTTGCAGAGATTCTCGTTGTAGATCACGACGTTATGCCACTCGGTGCGTTCCTGCCGCTCGCCCGAATTCTTGTCGCGCCAGTTTTCCGAGGTGGCAATTCGCATGCTCACGACGGGCGCGCCAGAGTTGAGGCGCCGCACCTCCGGGTCACGGCCGAGATTGCCGACGAGGATCACCTTGTTCACGCTGCCCGCCATGGCGTCGTCCTTTCCAGTTTTCGCTTTGCCGGGACCCTAGCGCTTCCCGGCCTCGCCCGGCCCGGAAACATCGCGTCATCCACAGCCTCGTAAGCGCGGCCATTCTTTTGTTCTCTTTATGTTCTCATATTCCAGCGAGGTTGTCCATCGTCATCCTTCGAGTCCCACGGCATCCAACGGGGTCGGACATGCTTGGGTCGTCAGAGACCAAGCTGCTCCAGCGGCAGGACCTGATCGACGTCGAAATAGCTCGCCCACGGGTCCGCTCTCGATTTCCCGAGCAATCCGGCAACGTTCTCGACATTGGCTGGCCTTGCGCTGTCGAGGCGTGCGAGTTGCGCCCATGACACTGGCCAAGCGACGGGGGCCCCGCGCTTGGCCCGGGTCGAAAACGGACAGATCGCCGTGGCGCCACGGCCGTTGCGGAGATAATCGATGAATATCCGGCCCGAGCGCTTGGCCTTGGTGGCAACCGCCAGAAAGCGTTTCGGTTCCTCGGCCGCCATCGTCCGCGCCAGCGCCTCACAAAACGCCTTCACGTCGTTCCAGCCGTGCCGGGGCGTGAGCGGGGCAACGACATGGACGCCCTTGCCGCCCGTCACCATCGGAAACGTCTTCAGGCCGAGCGCAGACAACCGGTCGCGCACGGTCGTCGCCGCTCCTCGCACCGCCGAGAAGTCCATTTCCTCGTCCGGATCGAGGTCGAAGACGATGCGGTCGGGCAGCTCCAGCGTGTCGTTATGCGAGCCCCAGATGTGGAGTTCGAGCGCGCCCATCTGGACACAGGCGATCAGCCCGCGAACGTCCTCGATGTAGAGGTAGAGGTCACTGCCTTCCTTCTCCTTGATCCGGATCGGCTTGAAGGCGTCGGGAAAGCCTGGAGAGGCGTGCTTCTGGAAGAAGCAGTCGCCGTCGGCCCCGTCTGGGCAGCGCACCAGCGACAGGGGCCGGTCGGCAACATGGGCGAGGATGCGATCCTTGACCGTGAGATAGTACTCGGCGAGCCCGCGCTTGGTGATCCCCTGGCCGGGAAAGATGACCTTGTCGGGATGCGTGAGGCGAATGCCCTCTATCTCGATCGCCTTGTCGTTGCGGGTCGATTCCACGCTGATGACTGCGGGCGGCTTGGCCACCGGCGCCTCCTTCGCTGGTCCGGACCGCATCGTCCGGACGAAACGTCTCTCCGGGGCGGCCTCCGGCGCCTCGCCGACCACCTCCGCCGCCGTCTTGTCCTTGCGGAGGCCCTTGTAGCTCCCCTGCCGGATGTAGCCCTCGTCGGTGAAACCGCGGAAGGAGATCTCGGCGACGAGCTCGGGCTTCACGAAATGCGCCCTGCGCACGACCTCCGCCGGCACGTCCTCGGCCGGTGGCGCCTTCACCTTGCGCTTCTCCAGTTCCGGCCACAACTCGTGCAACTCGCGCTCCCCGAAGCCGCTGCCGACCCGGCCGCGATAGACCAGGCGGTCACCCTCGCGGACGCCCAGCAGGATCGACGAGAACGGCCGGCCCTTCACGTCCGAGGGCCGCCAGCCGATGATGACGAACTCCTGGCCGAACCCGCACTTGGACTTGAGCCAAGCCTTGCTGCGGTCGGAGCGGTAAGGCGAATCGGAGCGTTTCGAGATGATGCCTTCGAGATTCATCTCGCAGACGTGCTGGAGCATCGCCGCGCCATTGCCGGCGACATGATCGGAGTAGAACAGCGGTCCGGTTCGAGGCTGGTCGGCGAGCAATGCCGCCAGGGCCTGCTTCCGTTCGAGCAACGGACGCTTGCGCATATCCTCGCCGTCGAGCGAGAGCAGGTCAAAGAGGTAGTAGCCTACCCCCCTGCCCTTGCCCTCCGCCATGCGGTCCTGGAGCGCGCCGAAATCGGTGCGTCCGTCCTTGTCCGCCACCGCCACCTCGCCGTCGAACAGGGCCGACGACATCGGCAGGTCAAGGAGCGGCCGCAGCAGCGGCCGGAACTTGTCGGTCCAGTCGAGTCCGCGCCGGGTGTAGATGCGGACCTCGCCCCCGCCGATCGCGGCAAGCATGCGGTAGCCGTCAAACTTGATCTCGTGGACCCAGCCATCGCCCTCGGGCGGCGCATCGACCAGGGTCGCAAGCTCGGGTGCGACGAACTTCGGAGGGCCGCTGGCCGCGGATGACCGCTTCGGCGCGGTCGTCTGGCGGGCGCCGCTCTTCTTGATGCTCATGCCGGACTTCAGCCATTCGACATTGCCGGCGGCGATCTCATCGAGGGTCCGACCGGTTCGCACGCTCGTGGTGATCCGCTCCACGATCGGCTTGGACTCCTCCGTGGCGTAGGTGTCCCGCTCCTTGATCAGCAGCCAGTTCTCGCGTTTCGAACGCTCCTTCGGCTTCCGCCGCATCCGAACCAGCACCCACTTCCCCTTCAGCCGCTCGCCGTGGAGGATGAACTTGAAGTCGCCCTTGGCGAGACCCTCCGCCGGGTCGCCGACGGGCTCCCAGGTGCCCTCGTCCCACAGCATCACCGTGCCGCCGCCGTACTCGCCTTTGGGGATCGTCCCCTCGAAGTCGCCGTAGTCGAGCGGATGGTCTTCGGTGCGGACCGCGAGCCGCCTGTCGTGGGGGTCGAGGCTCGGCCCGTTGGGCACGGCCCACGACAAGAGCACACCGTCGAACTCGAGTCGGAAATCGAAGTGGAGCCGCGTCGCGGCGTGCCGCTGGATCAGGTAGCGGAAGCCGCCCGACCTCCGGCGCGCCTCATCGCCGCTCGGCTCTGCGGTACGGGAGAAATCGCGCTTCTGACGATACTCGCGGAGGCTATCGGCCATTGCGCCCCGCCGTCAGGCCTCAGGCGGCGCGCTTGCGCTTCGCCGGCGCCTTCTTGTCCACTGTCTTGGAGGAGGACGAAGACGCCTTCGCCGGCGATTTCTTTGCCGGCGGCTTCTTGGCGCTGGCGGCCGCCTTCTTGGTCGTTGTCTCGCTCTTGCCGCCGACGCTGCGCTTCAGCGCTTCCATCAGGTCGATGACCTTGGCCCCGACCTGCGGCTCGTCGATCGCTTCCGGCGGCCGGTTCTCCATCTTGGCGTCGATCAGTTCGCGCAGCGCCGCCTCGTAGGGATCGCTGAAAGCTTTCGGATCGAACGGCTTGGCCTTCCGCTCGATCAGCTCCTCTGCAAGCGACAGGAGTTCCTTGTCAGGTTTCGAATCCGGGACGTCGGTGAAGAACGGGTCCGCCTTCTGCACTTCGTCGGCATAGCGCAGCGTCTCGATCATCAGGCCCTTCTGGTAGGGCCGGAGCGCAACCAGGCTGGAATGACCCCGCGCCACGATATGGCCGATCCCGATCTTGCCGGTCGCCTTGAGCGCGTCGCGGAGCACGACGTAGGCCTCCGCCGAGGTGTCGTCGTCCTCGGGCGATACGAAGTAGGGCTTGTCGAAATAGAGGGAGTCGACCTCGGCGGCGTCGACGAACTGGATCAGGTCGATCGTGCGCTTCGCCTCGATCTTCACGTCATTGATCTCGTCCTCGGTAAGAAGGACATACTTGCCCTTCTCGACCTCGTAGCCCTTGACGATATCGCTGGGGTCGACAACGCCGACCCCCGGCGCGACCTTCTCGTAGCGGATCCGCTTGCCGCTCGGCGCGTGAATCTGATTGAAGCTGATCTTGGCGGCGGACTTCGTCGCCGAGAAGACCTGGACAGGTATGGACACAAGCGCCAGCCTGATCTGGCCCTGCCAATACGCGCGCGCCGGCATCTTTTCCCTCTACGCTACACGGGAAACGCGGGCCGATCTGCCCGGTTCCAGACGCGGCACATTAAGCTCATTGAACCTTACCGGCAAATAACGATTTCCGGCGGTTGCCGGCGTTCCATGTCCGTTCCCACGCCACGCCGGAGCGATTCCGTCATCGGGTGCTTGCCTCGACCCGCCAAGCGTCCTAGTCAGGCCGACGCGCCCGCGCCGGGCAGCAGCAGATTGTCGGAGAGCCGCGGAATGCCGCGTGAGGATCGGGCGGACAAGAAGACATCCAGGGGTCGCGCCTCGGCCGGCGCCAAGTCTCCGGTCAAGGTCGAGCCGGAGGGCCATCCCGACCTCCCGAAGGTCTTCTGCATAGGCTTCCACAAGACCGGCACGACGTCGCTGAAGATGGCCCTGAAGATCCTCGGCTACCGGGTCACCGGACCAAACGGGCGCCGCGACAGGAACATCGGCGAGAATGTCGAGGCGCTCGCCCGCCGTCTCGTCCCGAAGTTCGACGCCTTCCAGGACAATCCCTGGCCGATCATCTACCGCTTCCTCGACACGGAATACCCCGGCTCGAAGTTCATCCTCTCCGTCCGGCCGACGGAGAAATGGATCGGCAGCGTCACCGACCACTTTTCCCAAGGGCGGCCGCCGATGCGGGAATGGATCTACGGCCCGGGCATGGCGAACCCGATCGGCAACGAAAAGGTCTATGTCGAGCGCTACGAGCGTCATAACCGCGAAGTCCGCGAATACTTTGCCGGCCGGCCGAACGACCTGCTGATCTTCGATCTCGCGGCAGGCGACAGCTGGGGTGAACTCTGTGCCTTCCTGGGGCACCCGGCGCCCGCCCCTGACACACCGTTCCCCTGGCGGAACTCCAAGGAGAAGCGGGAGAAGCGGGTCGCCCGCCACGGCGGACGGCAAGAGATGCGCAAGGCGCGGAAGGCAAACCGTCTGGCAACGAAGGCGGACCGCACCTGACGCGAGGCGCTTCTCGCGGGCATACCCACGCGCCGCATCGCCAGCTTTACTGAAAATTCAACATTGCAGAACACATATAGAACGCGTATGTTTTGTTCGTGATTTGTACCGGATTCGCCACTCCGGACCGGGGGACCCGCCGAAAATGCTCACGCGGAAGCAACACGAACTCCTCATGTTCATCAACGAGCGCCTCAAGGAGGCGGGCGTCCCGCCCTCCTTCGACGAGATGAAGGATGCGCTCGACCTCAGGTCCAAGTCGGGCATCCATCGGCTCATCAAGGCGCTTGAGGAGCGCGGCTTCATCCGCCGCCTGCCCAATCGCGCCCGTGCGATCGAGGTCGTGCGACTGCCGGAATCGACGACCCCGCCTGCGCCGCGCTCCCGCGGGTTCTCGCCGAGTGTCATTGAGGGCAGTCTCGGCCGCGCCCGGCCCGTTGCGGCGGCCGCGCAGGGCGACGGCATGAGCGAGCCCGTGGTCGTGCCGATGATGGGCCGTATCGCCGCCGGTGTGCCGATCGAGGCGATCCAGGTCCACAGCCATTCGATCGCCGTGCCGCCGGACATGCTGTCGCCGGGCGAGCATTTTGCGCTCGAGGTGCGCGGAGACTCGATGATCGAGGCCGGCATCTTCGAAGGCGATACCGTGCTGATCCGCCGAACCGACACCGCCGATACCGGCGACATCGTGGTTGCCCTTGTCGACGAAGAGGAGGCGACCCTCAAGCGCCTTCGCCGGAAAGGCGCATCGATCGCGCTCGAGGCGGCCAACACGGCATACGAAACGCGCATCTTCGGACCCGATCGCGTCCGCATCCAGGGCAAGCTCGTCGGCCTGATGCGCCGTTACTGAGCCGCCGGCATGAAGGGTCGGCGAGCGCCGGCCGGATAGACCGTCTCGATACGGTACCGTGACGCGCCCCTGTCTTCGACCGGGACTCGGAAGAGTGTGTGCGCGCCGCCGGATGCAAGGGCACGCCGGTCGATGACCACCGCAGCCTCCTCGCACCAAGTGGGCGCGACAAAACGCGAGACGACGATCGCGGACAGCCGGCAATCGTCCTCAAGGGCGGCCGGCGTCTTGCCGACGGCGAGCCGTCCGCCGCCGGGGAGCGGCGTGACGCAGCCCGCCTCGTCGCACGTCATATCGGCAGCGGCGTCGGCCACCTCGCGCGGATCGGCATCGGCGCGTAGCCAGTATTCCGCGGCGAAGCGGTTGGCCTTTGGGTTGACGACGGAAAGCCTGCCGTCGGCGCCGCGGATAGCGACCGTCTGGCCGCCGGCATCAATGAGGATATCTGGCCTTTCCGCGGCGAGCGTCAGGGGAACAGCGAGCGCGATCGGCACGAGACCGGCGACGCGCCAGCGCTCGCGCCACAGAGCAAGCCACAGGAATCCCACGACGATCAGCACGAGTGCGACGGCCGGCATCGCCGGTATCCCGCCCCAACCCTCCGTCCACCGGGCAACGGTGGCGCCGACCCCCACCATCCAGTCGATGCCCCAGCCCATCGGCGTCAGTGCGAGCGCCTCGAGCCCGAACGGCATCAGCAGCACGGCTAGCAGCGCCGCCGGCATGATCACGATGGCAACCACCGGCATCGCCGCGAGGTTGGCGACGAGGGCAAGCGGCGCCGCGCGATGGAAGTGGTAGACGGCGAAGGGTGTCGTTGCGATCCCGCCGATCAGCGACGTCAGGAACAGACCCGAGGCTGCCAGCCATAGCCGCCCGGCGACGCCGCGTCCGCCCGCCGGGATCAGGGCCGGCGCACGGTCGGCGCGGAGGCGGAGCGCCTCGTATCCCGAGACGAGGGCAAGCGTCGCCGCAAACGACATCTGGAAGCTGGCGGTGAGAACGCTCTCCGGGGCGATGACCAGCACCACCAACGCCGCGATGGCGACGTTCCGCACCGTGATCGCCCGCCGGTCGAGCAGCACGGCGCAGAGGATGACGGCGAGCATGATGTAAGCCCGCTGGGTCGCGACATTCGCGCCCGAGATGGCGAGATAGGCGGCGCCGACGAACAAGGCGCCGCCGGCCGCCCACTTCCTGATCGGACGGGTCAGCGCCAGGCGCGGCGACAGGGCGAGCAGCGCGCGAAGCAACCAGAACATCGACCCGGCGACGAGCGCCATGTGGAGGCCGGAGATCGCGAGTACATGCCCGAGGCCTGATTGCCGCATCGTTTCCAGCGTCGCTTCCGAAATGCCGTGCGGATCCCCCATCACCAGCGCAGCGGCAACCTCCCCGGTATCGCCCGGCAGCACCGCGAGGATGCGACGGCGGATTGTTTCGCGGAGATCGGCCAGGGGCTTCCGAAGCCGGATTTCGAACGGCGCCGGCCCGAGGTCGGCCGGCTTGGCCGCGCCATAGGCGAAGCCGACCGCGCCAATTCCCTCGTAGTAGTCGGCGCGCCCGAAGTCGTATCCGCCCGGCATCACCGGGCCGCCCGGCGGACGAAGGCGTGCGAGAAGCGTAAGTCCATCGCCGACCGCGATGTCGCCGGCGCTGCCGAGGACCGTGATCCGCACCCTTGCCGGGCTTCGCTCCGGCGTCAGCCCCGCGATACGCTCCACGGCGACCTCAAGACGAGCGCCGCCGCGGGCTGCGGCCTCGCGCGCTGCGACCCAGCCGCTCACCTCGACCGTCTGCTCGCGGGCAAGGCGCGGGGTCACCACGAGGGAGGTCCGGAGCGTCATCCAGGCGGCTCCGACAAAGACAAAGGTGATCGCCAGCGTGACGCGAAAGAGGACGACGCGGCGTCGCGTCGTCCAGGCGGCCGCGATCAGCACGCCCGCCGCCACCGCCATGGCCGGCAGCCAGGGTTCGCGCGGCAGGGCGAAATAGCCGACGATCCCCGCCCCAAGCAGCACCGGCAGCCACAGGAACCCCCGGCCCGCCTCGATCTCCCGCTCGAAGGTCGCTGCGAGCCGGAGCCACCAGGCTCGGCCCCGTTCGCGAAGACCGCCCGCTCGCGACCCCGCGGGGCGAAAACCGTGCCCTCCGCGGCCGCGATCGCGACCCGCAACCGTCTCAGCGCCCGGACTGAGCTCGCTCATTGCCGCCGGTTCCCTGCCCGGCGGCCATGCTATATCAGGACGTGTACGGGATGAACCGCCTCAACCGTTGCCGCGGGCGGCCTGCCGGGCATAACTGTCACGCAGCCCGACCACCCGGTTGAACACCGGCGCACCCGGCTGCGAGTCGCGATCCCGGCTGAAGTAGCCGAGCCGCTCGAACTGTATGGGCGCGGCGTCGTTGCCGGCCACCGCCGCGGGTTCCAGCATGCACCCGGTCAGGACCTCCCGGGCAGCCGGATTGAGGCTTGCAGCGAAGTTGCCCGGCGCGGGTTCCGGGTCGGTGAAGAGCGGATTGATGAGGCGAACCTCGGCGGGCACCGCATCGGCCGCCGACACCCAGTGCAGCGTCGCCTTGACCTTCCGCCCGTCGGGCGGGCTCTCGCCGCCACGGGTCGCGGGGTCGTAGGTGCAACGAAGTTCCACCACCTCGCCCGCGTCGTCCTTCACGGCCTCGCGACAGGTCACGAAATATCCGTAGCGGAGCCGGACCTCGTTGCCGGGGAAGAGCCGGTAGAATTTCTTCTCCGGCACCTCCATGAAATCCTCCCGCTCGACATAGAGCTCGCGGGTGAACCGTATCGTCCGCGTCCCGGCCTCCGGGTCCTCGGGATTGTTGACCGCCTCGAGCGTTTCGCCCTCGCCCTCCGGATAGTTTTCGATCACGACGCGGAGCGGACGAAGCACGGCCATCCGCCGCGGCGCCGACCGGTTGAGGATCTCGCGGATCGAGGCTTCGAACATGGCGATGTCGACGAGGCTGTCGGCGCGCGCGACCCCGATCCGCCCGATGAAGTCGCGGATCGCCTCCGGCGGCACGCCGCGACGACGCAGGCCAGCGATCGTCGGCATACGCGGGTCGTCCCAGCCGTCGACATGGCCGCCGCGAACCAGTTCGGTCAGCACGCGCTTCGACAGAAGCGTGTAGGTGAGGTTGAGCCGCGCAAACTCGTACTGACGAGGCCGGGACGGGACCGGCAGATTCTCGATCAGCCAATCGTAAAGCGGCCGGTGGTCGGCGAACTCGAGCGTGCAGAGCGAGTGTGTCACCCCCTCGATCGCATCCGACTGGCCATGGGCAAAGTCGTAGCTCGGGTAGATGCACCAGGCCGTCCCGGTTCGCGGATGGACCGCATGGAGGATGCGGTAAAGCACGGGGTCCCTGAGATTGATGTTGCCGGAAGCCATGTCGATCCTGGCCCGGAGCACGCGCGCCCCGTTCGGAAACTCGCCGGCGCGCATGCGGGCAAACAGATCGAGGTTCTCCTCGACGCTGCGGCTTCGGAACGGACTGTCCGTCCCGGGTTCCGTCAGCGTGCCGCGTGCTGCCCGCATCTCCTCCTGGCTCTGATCGTCGACGTAGGCTTTCCCGGCGCGGATCAGGTCGACCGCCCAGGCATAGAGCTGCTCGAAATAGTCCGAGGCGTGAACCGCCTTGCCGCCCCAGTCGAAGCCGAGCCACGCTACGTCGCGTTCGATCGCGTCGATGTACTCCTGCTCCTCCTTCGTCGGGTTGGTGTCATCGAAGCGGAGGTTGCAGCGCCCACCGAACTCCTGCGCCACGCCGAAGTTGAGACAGATCGACTTGGCGTGACCGATGTGGAGGTAGCCGTTCGGCTCCGGGGGGAAGCGCGTCACGATTTCCCCTACCCTGCCGGCGTCCCGGTCGGCGGTGACGATGTCGCGGATGAAGTCCTGCCCGGCTTCGCGGACAGGCGTCTCGGGAGAAGTCATGAACGATCCTTGCGGGCCGGGAGCGGCCATGTGCGCGTCTATGTGCCAAATCCGCGACGAAACGCCAAGTCGGCGCAAACCCTCTCGATGCCCGATCCAACTGACTTGAACCCCCGGCGCGGCGGTGAGATACACCCGTCAACCCAGCGTTCGAAGAAGCCACGCGCCTGTGTCATCCCCCGTCGTCACCCGTTTCGCCCCATCGCCGACCGGCTACCTCCACATCGGCGGCGCCCGCACTGCGCTGTTCAACTGGCTCTATGCGAAACACACCGGCGGCCGGATGCTTCTCCGCATCGAGGATACCGATCGCGAGCGCTCCACTGACGCCGCGATCGCCGCGATCATCGACGGCCTGACCTGGCTCGGGCTGGATTGGGACGGCGAGCCGATCCACCAGTTCGCCCGTGCCCCGCGCCACCGCGAGGTGGCAGAAGCTCTGGTGCGGGCCGGCAAGGCCTACTACGCCTACGACACCGCGGACGAGCTCAACGAGATGCGGGCCAGGGCCCGGGCCGAAGGCGGCTTCGCCCGCTACGACGGCCGCTGGCGGGAGCGCACGGCAAGCGAGGCCCCGCCGGGTGTCGCGCCGGTGATCCGCATCAAGGCGCCGCTGGAGGGCGACACGGTCATCGAAGACGGCGTGCAGGGCCGCGTCGCTTTCCCGAACAAGGACCTCGACGATTTCGTCATCCTCCGCTCCGACGGGACGCCGACCTACATGCTGGCGGTCGTCGTCGATGATCACGACATGGGCGTGACGCAGATCATCCGTGGCGACGATCACCTCACCAACGGCGCCCGGCAGAAGATCCTCTATGACGCCGCGGGATGGGACGTCCCGCTGATGGCGCACATTCCGCTGATCCACGGCCCGGACGGGGCGAAGCTGTCGAAGCGGCACGGGGCGCTCGGCGTCGATGCCTACCGGGCGATGGGGTACCTCCCCGAGGCGATGCGGAACTACCTGGTCCGGCTCGGCTGGAGCCATGGCGACGCCGAGATCATGTCGAGCGAGGAGATGATCGCCTGGTTCGACATCCCCGGGATCAACAAGGCCGCAGCGCGCTTCGACTTCCAGAAGCTGGAGAGCGTCAACGCCCACTACATCCGCCAGCGGTCGGATGCCGACCTCTTCGACACGTTCATGGCGTCGCTTCGCTTCCTGCCGGGCGGAGAGGCGTTTCAGGCCAGGGTGACGTCGGTGGCGGCCGGGAAGGTGCGGGCCGCCCTTCCCTTCCTCAAGGAGCGTGCAAAGACCCTGTGCGACCTCATCGATGGCGCAGAGTTCGTCGTCGCCGAGCGCCCGCTTGCCCTCACCGATGAGGCCGCCGCGCTGCTGGCCAGGCCAGAGGCCCGCAACGTTCTTGGCGCGGTGGCGGACCTTCTTGAGGCGAGCGGTGGGGAATGGTCCGCGATCTCGCTCGAGCCTGTCGTGAAGGAGTTTGCCGCGGAAGCCGGCCTCAAGCTCGGCGTTGTCGCGCAGCCTCTCCGCGCCGCGCTCACCGGCCGGACCACTTCGCCCGGCATCTTCGATGTCCTTGCCATCCTCGGGCGCGAAGAAAGCCTTGCCCGCATCCACGACCAGGCGGGAGAGACGTCGGCCTGAGAGACTGACCAGTGGCGCATCGCGCCACGCTGCGGCTTCGTCGCAATGGACTTGCCGCGTTGCAACAATATAATGCCCCGCGAGCATCCAGAATGACCAGAAAGTGAGGTGTCAGCCATGGCCAACGCATCGACGATGGAGGCCGATACGGCCGCCGGAAGCGAGGCCACGGAGGCCCGCACGAATTCCGTGACCCTGTCCGCCGGCGACGTCTCGGTCGATCTGGCCGTGAAGCACGGCACGCTTGGGCCGGATGTTGTCGACATCACCCATCTCTATCGCGACACCGGGATGTTCACCTACGATCCGGGTTTCACATCGACCGCGTCATGTGAATCCAAGATCACCTATATCGACGGCGACAAGGGCATCCTGCTCTATCGCGGCTATCCCATCGAGCAGCTCGCCGAGCACGGCGACTTCCTCGAGACCTGCTACCTTCTGCTCTACGGCGAGCTCCCGACGGCGGCGCAAAAGGCCGACTTCGACCACCGCGTGACCTATCACACGATGGTCCACGAGCAGATGAACCGCTTCTTCACCGGCTTCCGCCGCGACGCTCATCCGATGGCGATCATGTGTGGCGTCGTCGGAGCGATGTCGGCGTTCTATCACGACTCGACCGACATCTCCGATCCGTACCAGCGCATGGTCGCCTCGCTCCGCATGATCGCCAAGATGCCCACGATCGCCGCCATGGCCTTCAAGTACCATGTCGGGCAGCCCTTCGTTTATCCGCTCAACGCCCTCGACTATGCGTCGAACTTCCTCCGCATGTGCTTCGCGGTGCCGTGCGAGGAGTACAAGGTGAACCCGGTGCTGTCGCGCGCGATGGACCGGATCTTCATCCTTCATGCCGACCACGAGCAGAATGCCTCGACGTCGACGGTGCGGCTCGCCGGGTCCTCCGGCGCCAATCCGTTCGCCTGCATCGCCGCCGGCATCGCGTGCCTGTGGGGCCCCGCCCATGGCGGCGCCAACGAGGCGGCGCTCAACATGCTCGAGGAGATCGGCACCGCCGACCGCATTCCCGAGTACATCGGCCGAGCCAAGGACAAGAACGATCCCTTCCGGCTGATGGGCTTCGGCCACCGGGTCTACAAGAACTACGACCCGCGGGCGAAGATCATGCAGAAGACCTGTCACGAGGTCCTCGCCGAGCTCGGGATCCAGGACGATCCGCTGCTCGAGGTGGCGATGGAGCTCGAGCGGATCGCCCTCACCGACGACTATTTCGTCGAAAAGAAGCTCTACCCGAACATCGACTTCTATTCCGGTATCACGCTGAAGGCGCTTGGGTTCCCGACCACCATGTTCACGGTGCTGTTCGCTCTCGCCCGCACCGTCGGCTGGATCGCACAGTGGAAAGAGATGGTCGAGGATCCCTCGCAGAAGATCGGCCGGCCGCGCCAGCTCTATACCGGCGAGCCGCGGCGGGACTACGTACCGATCACCAAGCGCCGCTGAGACCACGCATCGCGAACGCTGCGGGCCGGAGCGACGGCTTCGGCCCGGCGTCCGTCATGCGGAACGGGACGAGTGCCGGCGCCCGCCCAGCGGTCAGTCCGCATCGCGCGGAATCATCGCGGCGACCCGGCGGTCACTCTCCCGCGCGCTGCCCGAAAGCCCCGACGCAACCCCTTGCCGGTCGACGTCCGATCGGTTCTGGCTGAGCTTGCGCTTGCCCTCGATCCGCGCGATCGGCAGGCGCAGGCCGACGATGCCGCGGAGTTGCGCCCGGATGAACGCCTCCGGCGCATCTGACACCGCCCAGGGTTCCGTGCGGCCGCCCTCATGCAGGTCGGTGAGCCGCGCGACGATGTCGCGGAGACGCGCCTCGTCCTCGAAGAACTCGACGGGGCCGTAGGCGTGGACCGCCTCATAGTTCCAGGTCGGGACGACCTTGCCGTGCTCTTGCTTGGCCGCGTACCACGATGGCGACACGTAGGCGTCCGGGCCGGCGAAGAGCGCGAGAGCCTCCCCGATGGCCGGCTTCTGGCATTGCGGATTGGCCTTGGCGACATGGCCATAGAGAACGCCGTACGTCCCTTCGCGATCATCCAGGAACAGCGGCAACGGCGTCGCCATCAGCCCCTCGTCCGTCGCAGTGACGAGCGTTGCCAGACGCGCCTCGCGCATGATCCTGCGCAGCTGTGTCGGATCGTCTTCGCGAAAAGCGGGGGGCCGGTACATGCCGCCCGGTCTAGCACGACCACGCCCGCTGGGCGACGATCTCACGTCCCGCGCGCAGCTGTCTCCAGGACGATCTCGGCGGCGCGGCCGCTCGGCGTGCCGTGGTCGAGGGTCATCAGCCCGTCGAGGCGGGCGAAGGCGGCGAGCTGGCGCCGCCGCGCGTCGGTATCGGACAGGAGCGGCTTGAGCGCCGCCGCCATGACCTCGGGCGTTGTCTCCTGATCGAGAAACTCGGGGACATCCCTGGTGTTGGTGATGAGATTGGGGAGCACGAACGAGTGCAATCGCCTGAGCACGATGTGCTTGACGGTCTTGGCCAGCGGATCGATCCGGTAGGCGACCACCATGGGAACGCCCGACAGCGCCAGTTCGAGCGTGACCGTCCCCGAGGCTGCGAGCGCCAGGTGGCTCCGCCGGAACGCGGCATATTTCTCCGCCTCGCCCTCGATGATGACCGGCTTCACCGGCCAATTCGCCGTCCGCGCCCTGATCTCCTCGACGAAACGGGGGACCACCGGGAGCAGAAGCTCGACCGGGCCGTTCTCGGCGACCACCCGGCCGACGGTTTCGCCAAAGACATCGAGGAGCCGCTTGATCTCGCCGTGGCGGCTCCCCGGCAACACCAGCATGGTCGGCCGCTCGACCCCCGAGAGCGGCGGACGCTCGCCGGGCGCCGGACGCAGGCGGTCGAGTTTTTCGATCAGTGGGTGGCCGACATAGGTGCAGGGCGGCCCCTTGAGCCGAGCGTGCGCCTCCGGCTCGAACGGCAGGATGGCGAGCACATGATCGACGAAGCGGGACATCCATGGCGCACGCTTCGGCCGCCACACCCAGACGGTGGGCGATACGTAGTCGACGATCGGGATTGACGGCTTCTTCTTCCGCACTCTCCGCGCCACGCCGAGGTTGAAACCCGGACAGTCGATGATGACGAAAACGTCCGGATCGGCCTTCACGACGGCCCGGGCGGCTTGCTGCATGCGCGCTGCGATACGGTGAAGATTGGCGACAATGGCCGTGCCGCCGACGTGGTTGATGTCCTTCATCGGGAACATCGAGTGAAGGCCGAGCTTCTCCATGCGCGCGCCGCCGACGCCGAGGAACTTGACCTCGCCGTCGATCCTTTCGCTCAACGCTTCCATCAGCCGGGCGCCCAGCGCGTCGCCCGACTCCTCGCCGGCGATGAGGAAAGCGGTGAAAGGTCGCCCCGGCGCCCGGGTCACTTTGCCGTCCTTCCCTCGCCGCGGGTGCGGCCAAGCACGAAGAGGCCCTCCCTGTCGGCGAGCGCGATCACGGCCGGGCGGTCGACGATCATCACCCGCCCGGTCTCGACGACGACCCCGGCAAGACCCGCCGCGGCGGCTCCCTGGACCGTGCGGACGCCAATGGTCGGCAGATCGACACGCAGGTCCTGCTGCGGCTTGGCGCACTTCGCTACCACGCCGGCGCGACCCTTCCACCGCGCCCGCCCGATCTCGCGGAGCTGGCCAACACGCTCGATCATGCGGTCGGTCCCCTCCCATGCTTCGAGCGCGACGATCAGTCCGTTGACCACGACCGCCGCCTGGCCGGCATCGAGGACGCCGATAGTGCGAGCCGCCTTCATGGCCTTCCGGGCGTCGCGGAGCATCCCGCCGTCCGGAGCATGCGCGCCCAGCTGCCCCTCCCCGGCGACCAGCTCCGGCGCCACCTCATGGGCGCCGACCACCTTGTATCCCGGCTCCTCGAACATGCCGATCAGGCCGGTGAGAAGGTCGCTGTCGCCGCGCAAGAGAAGCTTGGCGACGCGCCCCATCAGCTTGACTGCGCCAAGATCGAGACGGAGATCCTTGAGATCCGGACGGGCGCTGATCGTTCCTACCATCACGATCTCGCGCGTCTGCTTCTCCGCGAGCAGGGCTTCGAGCCGACCAAACTGCCCCCACTTGACGATCTCATGCGGATAACCCGCAATGCTGTCGTCCGCCTCACCGGCAATGCCGACGATGAAGACCGGCCGGCCCGCCCGCCGTGCGGCATCAGCGACGATCAACGGCACCGGACCACCGCCGGCGATGATGGTCAGCGGCCCACGGTCACGCGCTGCGGCGGTCGCCGGCGCGGTCATGCTCACGCCCGCGGCGAGCAGAGCGGACGGTCGCCGCTCTTCCGGATGAACTCGACCATCATCATCACCGGCGCCACGTCCGGGTACTTCTCGGCAACCCGCTCGACGCGTTCGGCGCGCGTGCCGCCGCCCGTGAAGATCGCCTGGTAGGCAGCACGAAGCGCGTGGATGGTGGGGCGGTCGAACCCGCGGCGCTTGAGACCGACGACGTTGAGCCCGCCCAGTTCTGCGCGCTCGCCGATCGCCGAAGCGAAGGGCAGCACGTCGGCATTGACGCCGGACAGGCCGCCGATGAAGGCATGAGCGCCGATCCGGCAGTGCTGCTGAACGGCAACCAGACCGGAGAGGATGGCATGCTCGCCGATCTCGACATGCCCGCCGAGCGTAGCGTTGTTGACGAGAACGACGCGGTCGCCGACCAGGCAATCGTGCGCAACGTGCGAGCCGATCATCAGGAAGCAGCTGGCGCCGACCCGGGTCTCGCCGCGCCCCCGCACGGTGCCGCGATGCACGGTGGCGTGCTCGCGTATGATGCAGTTCGGCCCGATCACGACGGTGGTCGGCTCGCCCTTGTAGCTCGTGTCCTGCGGCTGCCCGCCGATCGCGGCGAAAGGGTGGATCGTGGTGCCGGCGCCGACAGTCGTGTGCCCACTCAGCACGACATGGGATCCGACAATGACATTGTCCTCGAGCACGACGTCGCGCTCCACGATCGCATACGGACCGATACGTACGCCGGCCCCGATCCGAGCGCCGTCATCGACGACCGCCGACTGATGGATGTCTCCCATTCGAGGCCTTACTCGTCCGCGATCAGTGCGCTGATCGTCGCCTCGGCGACCTTGACGCCGCCGACCATGGCCTCCGCGCTGAACTTCCAGATGTTCGACCGGTTGCGCACCTTGCGGACATGATACTCGATCGTGTCGCCCGGCGTTACCGGCTTGCGGAACTTGGCGTCGTCGATGGTCATGAAATAGACCACGCCAGGCTTGGTCTTGCCGCGGGACAGGATGCAGATCGCACCCGCGGTCTGGGCCATCCCCTCGATGATCAGCACCCCGGGCATGATCGGCATCTCGGGGAAGTGCCCGGCGAAGAACGGCTCGTTGGCGGTGACGTTCTTGACGCCGACCGCGGAATTGTCGCCGTCGATGTCCTTGATGCGGTCAACCATGAGGAAAGGCGGCCGGTGGGGCAGCAGCCGGTAGATGCCGTGAATGTCGAGCGTCTGCGTCGCCGGGCTCGAATCATCAGCCATTGGAGCTGTCCTCGCTCTTCTTGGCGGCCATCGGTGGGAGCGATCGAATCAGGCGGTAGAACGCCTTGCGCTCCTGCTGCCAGTCCATGACGGGCATGGCCGGATACCCTCCCCAGGTCTCTCCGGCGGGAATGTCGCTCCCCACCGCAGATGCCCCGGCGATCCGCGCGCCACTGCCGATGGAGACGTTGTCCTTGATCCCGACGCCGCCACCGATCATCACCAGATCGCCGATTGTGACACTGCCAGAGATACCGACATTGCCTGCGACAAGACAATGACGGCCCATGACGACGTTGTGACCAATCTGAACGAGATTGTCGACCTTTGTCCCTTCGCCAATGACCGTGTCGCGATTGCTACCCCTGTCGATGGTGCTGTTTGCGCCGATTTCGACGTCGTCCTGCAGCACCACCCGGCCGGTCTGAGGCACCTTGAGATGCCCTTTGGCGCCGGGCACGAAGCCGAACCCGTCCTGGCCGATCCGCGCCCCGGGATGAATCACCACGCGGTCGCCAAGCAGCGCATGGGTCAATGTGGCCCCCGCGGAAATTACGGCGTTGCGTCCGACCCGCACCTCCGGGCCGATGACTGCACCGGGCCCGATGATCGTACCTGCGCCAATCTCGGCACCCGCACCGATGACGGCGAAGGGTTCGATCGTGACGCCGTCTTCGAGACGCGCCGAGGGATCGATATGCGCCTTGTCGGAGATCGAACCGGCCGGACCGATCGGCCGGGGGCGAAGCGCCGAGGGAAAGAGGTGCCTGGCAAGCTGGGTAAAGGCCCGGTGAGGCTCGGCAACGACAAGCGCCAGCACGGTCGCCGGCACCAGCGAGGCATCACCGGCCTTGACGAAGACGGCCGCCGCGCGCGTATCCCTGAGAAGCGACTGATGCCGCCGGTTCTCGAGGTAACTGGCATCCATCGCTCCCGCACGCTCGAGCGACGCCACCCCCGTGATCCGCAGGTCGCTTGCGGGCGATACCGGAGCCGCGCCGGTCAACTCCGCCACGCGGGCAATGGTCACGGCCTCGGGTTCCGGAAAGAAGCGAGGTTCGGTCACGATCGGATTCCGAAATACCGAAGGGGCCGCAGACTATGCGGCGGCCCCTCGCGTGACTTCACTGCCGTCAAAATGTTCTGCCGGCGCTGAACCTGAACCACTGGAGCTCGTCGGTCTTGGCCTTGGTCAGCGCGTAGGCGGCATCGGCCCGCAATATGCCGATCGGCGACGCCCAGATCACCGAGCCCCCGACCGAGGAGCGGATGATGTTGGGGTCGATCACCGGCCCGCCACCCGGCGGAACGTCGACGCCCCACAGATTGCCGGCGTCGGCAAACATCGCGCCACGGAGACCGAAGTCCGGCGAAATGCCCGGCAGCGGGAAGTCCACCTCGGCGGTCGCCCCCCAGTAGTTCTTGCCGCCCAGAGGCGTGTCGGTTGGGCCGTCGACCACACCGTAGCCGTAGTTGGCGAAGCCGCGAATGGTCTCGCCGCCCTTGAAGAAGTTGTCGATGGTGTTGACACGCTCACCGCCGAGGCCGGTGATGTTGCCGCCGACGACCTTGAGGAAGCCAACAACGTCGGCGTCCGGAAGGAGCTCGGCGTAGATCCGACCCTCGCCTTCCGACTTCATGTACTTGACGTCGCCGCCCAGCCCGGCGAACTGCTGCCGGAGATTGACGTATACGCCCTCGTGCGGATCAACATTGCTGTCGAGCGTGTTGTAGACAAACCCGTACCCCGCAGACGAGACGATGGTCGTCCCCTCGGGGAAGTACATCCGGGTGGCCTTCCGCGAGTTCGAGATCTCCTGGTTCGTGTACTTGTAGTTGGTGTTGAGGGTCAGCCGATCCGTGATGGGAAGGCCGAACCGCACGCCACCGCCGATCGCATCGAAGTCATAGGGACGATATGACGTCTGCTTCTGCACGATCTTGAACGCGTCGACACCGGCCGAAAGGTTCTGGCCAAGGAAGTAAGGGTCGGTGAACGAGATGTTGTAGGTCTGCTCGTTCTGGCCGAAGCCGACGGAAATGCGCAGGTGCTGGCCTCGGCCCAGGAAGTTGCGCTCGTCAAGCGACAGCTCGGCGACGATGCCTTCGGTCGAGATACCGGCACCGACCGAGAACTCGCCCGTGGACTCCTCCTCGACCTGCACGACCACGATCACCTTGTCCGGAGCGGTGCCGGGCTCCGTGGTGATGTTGACGGTCTTGAAGAACTGAAGGTCGCGCAGCTTGCGCTCGGCACGATCGATCAGGACGCGGTTGTAGGGATCGCCTTCGGCGACGTCGAACTCACGCCGGATGACGTAGTCGCGGGTCTTGGTGTTGCCGACGATCTCGATGCGCTCGATATAGACCCGCGGCCCCTCGTCGATGAGGTAGGTCACGGAGACGGTGTTGTCCGAGTAGTTGCGGTCACCGCGCGGACGAACCTGCGCGAAGGAATAACCGTTCCGCGACAACTCGATCGACATCGCCTCGATCGTGCGCTCGATCTCGCTCGAATTGAACACACGGCCGGGCTTGGTGGTGATGAACCGACGCAGCGAATTGGCATCGAGGCCGGGTATCGTGGAATCGATGTCGATCGAGGCGAACTTGTACTTCGGCCCCTCCTCGACGGTGAACACCACGGTGTAGCGGTCGTTCGCCTCGTTGAATTCCCAGTCCACCGAGATCACGCGGAAATCGGCATAGCCGTGGTTCATGTAGAACCGACGAAGCTCTTCCTGGTCCTGCGCGAGCTTGGCCTCGTTGAAGATGTCCTTCCGGCTCAGCAGCGTCAGAACGCTGCGACGCTTGGATTCAACCACGCTGGAGAGACGCGAATCGGAGAAAGCGTTGTTGCCGACGAACGATACGCGACCGATCGCAGTGCGGCTGCCCTCGCTGACGACGAAGACCACATCGGCGCGGTTATCCCCGAGCGGCGTGACGATCGATTCGACCGTGGCTTCGCCGCGTCCCTGGGACGCGTAGTAGTCGGTGATGCGCTGAACGTCGCCCTGTAGCTTGGCATCGGTGAGGACGCCGCGCGGCTCGGTCTGGAGCAACTGCACCAGGACGTCGTTCTTCACCTTCTTGTTGCCGCGGATCACCACCGAATTGACGATGGGGTTCTCGACGACGTTCACCACCAGGCGGCTGCCGCTGGTGGTGATGCTGACATCGGCGAAGAGGCCGGTGCCGTAGAGCGCCTTCACCGACTCGTCGATCTCGGCACCGCCGAACGACTGGCCAGGCTGAATCAGGACGTAGTTGCGGACCGTCTCCGCATCGACGCGCGTGTTGCCGGTGACCACGATGCTGGAGACCACGGCAGCTTCCGCCGCCGTCGACGCAACCATGATCGCGCCCGCACCGGCCATAGAGCCGGCAAGGAGGCCTAGCGCGAGGGCCGAACCCCGGATGAACTCACCAATCGAAACCATAAGGCTCGGCATACCCCGCTTTGCCACACCTCTCCGGCCGCCCTAGACCGGATTCGCGCCCCAAATCCCCGGACCGCAACGTTTACAGCGTTTTCGACCCCACGCAAGCCGTCCCCCGAAAGACCCTCGCCGAATCTGGTCCGGCGTTGCCTCCGAGACACGCATCGAAGCCCTTTTTCAGAGCCAGTTCAAATTAATAATATCGTTCCTGAATGCGAAAATCATTAACGCAATGACGGCAATGAAGCCGATGCGGAACCCGATCTCCTGCACCCGTTCGCTCAACGGCCGACCGCGGATCGCCTCGATCGCAAAGAACAAAAGATGACCGCCGTCTAACATCGGCACCGGGAAAAGGTTGATGATCCCGATGCTTATCGACAGGACGGCCGCGACATTGAGCAGCACGGCGAGCCCCATGCGCGCCGCATCGCCGGAAATCTTGGCCACCATCAGCGGCCCGCCGAGCTGATTGGCCGATTCCTCGCCGACGATCACTCGATAGAGGTATCCGACGGTCCGTTCGGTAATGAACCAGGTCTCGGTGACACCATTCCAGGCGGCGGCGAACGGCCCGTAGGAGACGCGCCGCATGTCGCCATCCGCGAAACTTCCGACTACGCCGAGCCGACCGACATTCTCCCCGCCCGAAGCCTCCGGCGTCACCGTCAGCCGAATCTCCTCGCCGCCGCGATCGATGACGACGCCGAGCGGCCGTCCCGGCGACGGGCCGACCAGGTCGCGGATGTCCTCGAAGCTGTTGACCGGCTTGCCGTCGATCTCCCGGACGACGTCGCCCGCAAGGATTCCCGCCGTCGCCGCGGGCGAGCCCGGCTGAACCTGCGTAACGACCGGCGGCATCGCCGGGCCGCGGACGCCGATGGTGCCGATCTCGCCGCCGAATCCGCCCGGCGCCGGCTCCGTGTCGGGGGTGACGGTGAATTCCAAGGTCTCGCCGTCGCGTTCGATCGTGAACGAGAGCGGACGCCCAGGACTGAGCGCCACGTAGCGGTCGACGTCGGCAAGTCCCTCCACCGTGCGGCCGTCGATCGCGACAACGACATCGCCCGGCAGCAACCCCGCCACCGCCGCGGGGCTCTCCGGCGCCACGAAATCGATCCGTGGCGCGACCATCGAGCGGCCGGACAGGAACAGCATCAGTGCGAAGACGACAATGGCGAGCACGAAATTCGCCGCCGGTCCGGCGGCGACGATGAACGCCCGGGCGCCGACCCCCTTGCCGGCGAAGGTGCGGCTCCGTTCCTCGGGCGTCATGGCCGCAAGCGCGGCGCGGTCGCCAACGCTTGCCTCGTTCTCGTCGCCCAGGAACTTGACGTAACCACCAAGCGGAATCGCCGAGAGTTTCCAACGGGTTCCATGGCGATCATTGAAGCCCGCGAGCTCCGGACCGAAGCCGATCGAGAACGTGCTTACGGCAACGCCGCACCAGCGCGCGGCGAGGAAATGCCCCATCTCGTGGATGAAGACGATGATGGTGAGAACGAACAGGAACGCCAAGATCGTTCCGCCCAGTGACAGTCCGACATCCCCCAGCGATCCAAGAAAATCCATCGACTCAATCCATCCTTCGTGCCGCAGCGGGGGAACTCGCGGCAAAGCGCTGTACCGCCTGCGCTGCCAGCCGCCGGCCTTCCTTGTCGAGCGCCAGCACGTCCTTGATGGTCGTGGGCGTCGAGTCGAGACCGGCGCTTCGCGCCTCCGACAGCGTCTCCTCCACCAATCGGGCGATTTCGGGGAAGCCGATCGTTCCGGCAAGAAATGCCGCGACCGCGACTTCGTTGGCGGCATTGAGAATATTGGTGGCCCAGCCGCCGGCGGCAAGCGCCTCTCGGGCGATCCGAAGCGCCGGGAAGCGGTCGGTATCCGGCCGCTCGAAGGTCAGCCGGCCCACTTTGGTGAGGTCAAGGCCGAGCGACGTAGCCCTGCCCCGCTCGGGCCACGCCAGACAATGTGCGATCGGCATGCGCATGTCCGGCGCCGACAGGGCGGCGATCATCGTCCCGTCGCGGAACGCGACGAGGCCGTGGACGATCGATTGCGGGTGGACGACCACCTCGATGCGCTCCGCCGCAATCCCAAAAAGGTGATAGGCTTCAATCAGTTCGAGGCCCTTGTTCATAAGGGTAGCCGAGTCGATGCTGATCTTCGGCCCCATCGACCAGTTGGGATGCTTCAGCGCCTGTTCCGGGCTGACATTGAGCATCGCTTCCCGCGTCCAGTCGCGGAACGGGCCGCCGGAAGCGGTGAGGATGATGCGCTCGACATCCTCGATCCGGTTCGCGCCGAGGGCTTGGAAGATGGCGTTGTGCTCGGAATCGACGGGAAGGATTTCCACGCCCGCGCGCTTCGCCTCGGCGACGAAAAGGTCGCCGGCGCAGACGAGGCACTCCTTGTTGGCGAGCGCCACCCGGGATCCGGCCTTGATCGCGGCCAGCGTCGGTGACAGCCCCGCTGCGCCGACAATGCCGGCGACGACCACATCGACCGGCCGCGCTGCCGCTTCCTCGACCGCCTTTGCCCCGGCCGCCGCCTCGATACCGGTGCCGTCGAGGGCATCCTTCAAGACGTTGTAGCTGGTACGGTCCGAGATCACGGCGACCTTCGCGCCGACCTGGCGCGCCACCCGGGCGAGGCTCTCGGCATTGCCGAAGGCCGTCACCGCCTCGACCTCGAAGTCGCCGGGGTGCTCGGTCACCACCGCCAGGGTATTGGTTCCGATCGAGCCCGTGGCTCCCAAGATCGAGATGCGGCGCTTGGCGCGCGCCTCCGTGGCAGGTCCATCCGCCGCCGCGCCGCCTGCCCCAACCGTCGCCGTTACATTTGCCAAACCATCAGCCCCTGTGCGGGATCGCCAAGGCCATTATGGCCGACGCCGACGACGACGGCGACCGCGGCGGCAAAAACCAGACCATCGACGCGGTCCATCATGCCGCCGTGCCCAGGCACCAGGTGCCCGGAGTCCTTGGCGCCAAAACGCCGTTTCACATACGATTCGAAGAGATCGCCGAACTGGCTGACGACCGAAAGAAGAATCGACACGATCACAAGTCCGGCCGTCGCCGCCGGTTCGAGCACCGCGGCCGCGGCCCAGCCGCCGAGCACGCCCGCTGCAAGTCCTCCGATCGCCCCCGACCAGGTCTTCTTCGGCGATACCGCCGGCCACAGCTTCGGCCCGCCGAGCGTCCGGCCCGCCGCAAAGGCGCCGATATCGGTGGCGGCGACGGTGGTGACGACGAACCCGACTGCGGCGAGACCGTGGTCGACGGAATCGCGAAGAATGAGAAGGCTGAAGCCGAGAACGAGAGCGTAGACGATCCCGACCGCCCGCCAGGGTCGGGGCCCCGTGATCGTCGCCACGGCGGCCGCGAGCACGCCGAGGACGAGGCCAACCATCGGCAGGCCGAGGCCATAGAGGACAAGCGCCGCTGCCACTGCGACGGTGAAGGGCAACGCCGGCCCGGAGCGGTGCTCGGTGACCCCCGCCCACTCGAGGTGCACCGCCGCCGCGATCGCTGCCACCACCAGCGCCGCGACCAGGCCGCCGTACCAGGTCGCGACAACGGCAATCGCGATCAGAACGAGCGAGGAGGCGATGCGGGGAATGAGATCGCGCGTCACGATGCCGCTTCCCGATCCCGCCGCTGCATATCCCGCGCTCACGCCGGATTCGGCGCGACGCGGCCGTAGCGACGCGCGCGGGTCCCGAACTCCTCGATCGCCGCGTTCAGGTGGGCAGCGTCGAAGTCCGGCCAGAACACCGGCGTGAAGACCAGCTCGGCATAGGCAGCCTGCCACAGCAGAAAATTGCTGAGCCGGAACTCGCCGCCGGTCCGGATGATCATGTCGGGGTCGGGAATGGCGGCAGTGTCGAGGGCACTGGAGATGGCGGTCTCGTCGATCGCCTCGGGCTCGATCGCGCCGCGGCGCGCCTTGTCGGCGAGGCGGCGGGCGGCACGGACGATCTCGTCGCGGGCGCCATAGTTGAAAGCGACGAGCAGCCGAAGGCGGCGATTGTCCGCAGTCAGTGCCTCGGCCTCGCGGATGAGACCGGCAATATCGGGCGGGAGATCGTTGCGGTTGCCGATCACCATCACCTGGACGCCATCGCGGTGAAGCCGAGCCAGATCCCGGCGGATGAACATCCTCAGGAGGCCAAACAGGAACTCGACCTCGGCCGGCGGTCGCGACCAGTTCTCCGAGGAAAAGCTGAACAGCGTGAGATTGGCGACGCCGGCGTCGAGCGCGGCGGTCACCGTACGCCGGACGGCCTCGACCCCGGCGCGATGCCCCATGCTCCGCGGCAGGCCGCGCCGCTCGGCCCAGCGACCGTTACCATCCATGATGATGGCAACATGGCGGAGACCGCCCGCGTCCGATCCTTTGGCCGCCTGCTGATGGCTGGCATGGGATGTCATCGCGGTTCTCCCCGCCGCAGCGGTCAGACCGAGAGGATCTCGGACTCCTTCGTGGCGAGAAGCTGGTCGATCTCGCCGATGGTCTGGTCGGTGAGCTTCTGAATCTGGTCGGCGAGCCGCTGGCTCTCGTCTTCGCCGCGCACGCCGTCCTTCTCTTCCTTCTTCAAGGTGTCCATACCGTCGCGGCGGACATGGCGAACCGCCACCCGCGCCTGTTCGGCGTATTTGTGCGCGATCTTGACCAGCTCCTGCCGCCGTTCGGCGTTGAGCTCCGGGATCGGGATGCGCAGCAGCTGGCCGTCCATGATCGGGTTGAGGCCGAGATTGGCCTCGCGGATCGCCCGATCAACCGCCGATACGGTCGCCCGGTCCCAAACCTGCACCGAGATCAGCCTGGGCTCGGGCACGCTCACCGAGGCGAGCTGGGTGATCGGCATTGAAGACCCATAGGCCTCAACGGTGATGGGCTCGAGAAGATTCACCGAAGCGCGGCCCGTGCGCAGGCCGGCGAGCTCCGTCTTGAGCGAAGCGAGCGCGCCGTGCATGCGGCGACTGAGGTCGTCGAGATTCATGGCCTCCTCCTTGATCCGCAGGGTCGACCGCCGGGGGTCTGCCTCGCCAACCGTTAGATGATCTCAGCCGGCGACAACAGTCGCCCGCCCCCCGCCCTTCACGATGTCTATGAAGGCGCCGGGCTGGTGGATATTGAAGACGATTATCGGGATACCGCTGTCCCGGGCAAGGGCCATCGCAGCGATGTCCATGACCTTGAGCCCCTTGCCGATCGCTTCCCCGAAAGTGAGATGGTCGTAGCGCGTGGCGCTGGGGTCCCGCTTCGGGTCCGCGGTATAGATACCGTCGACCATGGTCGCCTTGAACAGGCCGTCGGCGCCCATTTCCGCGGCTCGCATGGCCGCACCGGTGTCGGTGGTGACGAAGGGACTGCCGATGCCGCCTGCGAACAGCACCGCTTCGCCGGCATCGTAGGCGGCCTGGGCTGCCCGCTGGGTGAAGGTCTCGCAGAACGTCGGGATCGGCACCGCCGAGAACAGCCGGGTCTTGAGGCCACGACCCGCCAGCTTCTGCTCGAAGGCGATGGCGTTCATCACGGTCGCCAGCATGCCCATCTGATCGCCGGCAACGCGATTGCCGCCCTCCGCCGCGATCGACATGCCGCGAAAGATATTGCCGCCGCCAAGCACGAGTCCGACCTTGACGCCGAGACCGAGGACGGCCTCGACTTCGCCCGCCAGGCGATCGGTTACGGCATCGTCGATACCGAACGGCTTGTCGCCGAGCAGAGCCTCGCCCGACAGCTTGAGCAGTGCGCGCCGGTAGCGGACCGTTGCCGTCATTCCTCGCCCCGCGGTTTGTCGGCCCGGCCCGGCGGGTCAGCCGGTCCGGGCGCGATCATGGATTCGGCGCCTAGGACTTGTCCGTGCCGGCCGCCGCCGCAACTTCCGCGGCGAAATCCGACTCGACCTTCTCGACGCCCTCACCGAGGCGGAACACCACAAACTCGGTGACCTTGATCGGCGCGCCGACATCGGCCTCTGCGGCCGCGATCGCCTTGCCGACCGTCTTCTCGGTATCGACAACGAAGTTCTGAGCGAGGAGCACGACCTCCTCGTAGAACTTGCGGATACGGCCCTCGACCATCTTGGCGATGATCGCCTCGGGCTTGCCGGACTCCTTGGCCTGCTCCGTGAAGACTGCCCGCTCGCGCGCGAGGACGTCGGGGTCGACCTCCTCCTCCCGGACGGCGATCGGCCCCGCCGCCGCGACGTGCATCGCGACCTGACGGCCCACGGCGGTGAGCTTGTCGGCATCGCCCGCGGACTCGAGGCCGACGATCACGCCGATCTTGCCGAGGCCGGGAGCGACGGCGTTGTGGACGTAGCTCGCCACGGCCCCGGGCTTGACCGCGATCATGGCCGAGCGGCGGAGGGTCATGTTCTCGCCGATGGTCGCGATCGCGCTCTTCAGGGCCTCCTCGACGCTGCCGCCGTCGGCAAGCTTGGCAGCGTTGATGGCCGCAAGGCTGCCGTCGGTCGTGAGCGCCGCTACCGCAATCCTCGTCACCAACGCCTGGAAGTCGGCGTTGCGGGCGACGAAGTCGGTCTCGGAGTTGACCTCCACCATGACCGCCTTGCCGGACGCGGAAGCCACGCCGATCAGGCCTTCGGCCGCGACGCGGCCGGCCTTTTTGGCGGCCTTCGCGAGACCCTTGGCGCGAAGCCAGTCGATGGCCGCTTCCATGTCGCCGCCGGTCTCCGACAGCGCATTCTTGCAGTCCATCATGCCCACGCCGGTCTTCTCGCGGAGCTCCTTCACCATTCCAGCGGTAATCGCCATCTCGATAGTGCCTTCCGAATTACTCGGCGCCGATGAGGCTGCGTGCCTGACCGACCCAATCGTCGCGGATGATGCGGCCCTTGAAGTTGAGGGCCTCGTCGATCTTCTCGATGTCCTCGTCGCTCAGATTCGCAATCTGGGCCAGCTTGGTGACGCCGAGATCGTGAAGCCTTTCCTCCAGCGTCGGGCCGACGCCGGTGATCTTCTTGAGATCATCGGGATCGCCGTCCGGCGGATCGAAGATCGGCGTCATCGACGGCTTGCGCTTCTTGTCCTTCGGTCCGGGCGCGCCGGGCTTGGCGGAAGCCGGCGCCTGATCGGCCTCTCCCACCGCCTCGAGCACTGTCGGCTCCTGGATGTCCTCGCTGGCGCCGATATCGATGCCGGCGTCGCCCTGGCCCCGCGAAATGCCGTCGATCGCGGCCCTGGCGATCAGATCGCAATAGAGCGTGATGGCGCGGCCCGCATCGTCATTGCCGGGGATCGGAAACGAGATGTGGTCCGGGTCGCAGTTCGAATCGACCACTGCCGCCACCGGAATGCCAAGCCGCGTCGCCTCCTGGATCGCGATCGACTCCTTGTTGGTGTCGATGATGAAGATCAGGTCGGGCACGCCGCCCATGTCCTTGATCCCGCCCAGTGCCTTCTCGAGCTTGTCGCGCTCGCGGGTAAGCGTCAGACGCTCCTTCTTGGTGAGGCCTTGCGCCTCGCCGCCGAGGAGCTGCTCGAGCTCCCGCAGCCGCTGGATCGAGCGCGATATCGTCTTCCAGTTGGTCAGCATGCCGCCGAGCCATCTGGCGTTGACGTAGTACTGCGCCGACCGCTTCGCGGCAGCCGTGATGGGCTCCGCAGCCTGACGCTTGGTCCCTACGAACAGCACGCGGCCGCCGCGAGAAACGGTGTCGCTGACCGCCTGCAACGCACGATGCAGAAGCGGCACCGTCTGCGCGAGGTCGATGATGTGAATGTTGTTGCGGACCCCATAGATGTACGGAGCCATCTTGGGATTCCAGCGATGCTTCTGGTGGCCGAAATGGACGCCCGCTTCGAGCAGCTGGCGCATAGTAAAATCGGGCAGTGCCATGACTACCGTATCTCCTTCACCGGTTCTGTCCTCCGCGGGGTTATGCGGCACTGGGCCGCCGCCTGATCCTCAGGCACCGGTCGGTCCGAACGGCCGGGTGAACCGGCACGAACGGGCCAAACCCCGCGTGTGTGATGCGCGGCTTATATGGGGGCACTTTACAGAAAGCAAGGGATCCCCGACGTTTTGCCTTTCACCGCGAAGCGCGGCACGCTATTCGTTCGCCCTCCCCCGCCAAAGGCCGAGTTCGCCCTCCCGTGACCAAAGTCTCGACCAAAGCACTCCCCGACCTGTCGGCGAGCGATGTTTGACTGGCTGAGTCAGAGACGCCGCCGGAAGGCCGGCAAAGGTGGCGCCGGACGCAGGTCGCGTCCCGGCCGCAAGCCGGTGCGGCGGACAAAGCCCTCCGCCGCCGTGCCGGCGACCGAAGCC
Source organism: Bauldia sp. (assembly GCA_020442065.1). Lineage (GTDB taxonomy): Bacteria > Pseudomonadota > Alphaproteobacteria > Rhizobiales > Kaistiaceae > Bauldia. The sequence continues at coordinate 2,511 of JAGRKZ010000133.1, read as the reverse complement.
GCCCGGGAAATCGCCGTCGCTCGGCCCGCGCCGGCCAGCGGAATTGCCGCCTACGGCTTCTTTTCCGCGCCGATCGGTATTGGGGAGGCCGGGCGGCGGGGTGTCGATGCGCTCCGCACCGCCGGCGTGCCGGTGGCTGCCCATACCGTCGACCTCAAGCACATCCCTCTCAAGGTGCCGTATCCCGCCGACGAGCCCGGCGCGCCCGACTATGACACCGCCCTCCTCAACCTCAATCCCAGCGGCTGGCTGCGCGATGCGGCCAAGGGTCTCCGGCAGACTCGCAAGGTGGCAGTATGGCATTGGGAACTGCCGGTCTTCCCGCCGCTGTGGATGCGGGATGTTCCCCTCGTCACAGAAGTCTGGGCTCCCAGCCAGTTTATCGCCGATCCCATCAAGGTGGCGACCAACCTCCCCGTTCGGGTCGTGCCCCATCCGGCGTTGCCGGTCCCGGTAGACCGCACCCTCGCCCGCGACCGCCTTGGGCTACCGCAAACGCGGCGGATCATCCTTACCGCCTTCGACTTCCGCTCGCTGCCGGAACGGAAGAACCCGGTGGGCACGCTGAAGGCCTTTCATGACGCCTTCCCGTCCGAAGGCGATACCCCCCTCCTCCTCGTCAAGTATCACCGCCATGACGACGCGAAGGACATGGAGTATCTCGATCAGATCAAGGCGACGCCGAACGTCCACGTCATCGACCGGTCGGTCACCCAGGAGGAGATGCGCGACATCTATGCTGCATCGGACGCCTTCATCTCGCTCCACCGCTCCGAGGGGTTCGGCCTCAATCTCCTCGACATGATGGCGCTCGGCCGGGTCTGCATCGCCACGGGATTCTCCGGCAATCTCGACTTCATGACGTCCGACAACAGCCTTCTGATCCCGTGGAGCATGCGCGCGGTACGTCCGGGCGACTATCCCTTCGGCGAAGGGCAATGGTGGGCCGAGCCCGACCATGACGCCGCGGTCGAGGCGCTGCGGTTTGTCGGCGCCGCGTCGGAAAGCGCACTAGCCGCGATCGCCGACCGCGCCGCCGCCGATACGGCCCGCACCAATTCGCTCGAACGGGTCGGGGCGCTGGCCCGCGCCGCCTGGCTCGGGGAGCCGCCCCCACCCCTCGCAGGAGAGAAGGCTTGACCCGTCGCGCCCTCATCGTCGGCGTTTCCGGACAGGACGGCGCCTATCTCGCCCGCCTCCTCGTCGACAAGGGCTACGAGGTCCACGGCGCAACCCGCCGGACCAGCGGCTCCCCGGAGGCGCGGCTTGAAGCACTCGGCATCGTCGATGCGGTCCGGCTGCACTATCTCGATCTGCTCGAGATCACCAACATCCGCCGCGTGCTCGAACGCGTCGCGCCGGACGAGGTCTACAACCTCGCCGCCCAGAGCTTCGTCTCCGCCTCCTTCGAGCAGCCCCTTGTCACGTCCGACGTCAACGCGATGGGGGCGCTGCGCCTGCTCGAAAGCCTGCGTGAAGCCGGGGCGAGAGCGCGCTTCTACCAGGCCTCGACATCGGAGATGTTCGGCAACATCCCGATCCGGCCGCAGACCGAGGAAACGCCGTTCCATCCGCGCAGCCCCTACGGCTTCGCCAAGGTCTTCGCCCATTCGGCCACCGTGAACTACCGCGAGGCGTACGGCATGCACGCCTCGTCGGGCATTCTGTTCAATCACGAATCCCCGCTTCGCGGCGCCGAGTTCGTCACCCGCAAGATCACCACCGGACTGGCGCGCCTCGCCCGCGGCAGCGAGGAGCCGGTCGCCCTCGGCAATCTCGATGCCCGGCGGGACTGGGGATTCGCCGGCGACTATGTCGAGGGCATGTGGCGCATGCTCCAGCAGGACGCGCCCGGCGACTACGTTCTTGCCACCGGAATATCGACCTCGGTGCGATCCTTCGTCGAGCACGCGGCGCGCTCCTTTGGCTGGAGCGTGGAATGGCGCGGCAGCGGTCGCGACGAGCAGGGCGTCGATGCACGGACCGGTCGCCGCCTGGTCACCATCGACCCGACCTTCTGGCGGCCGGCCGAGGTGGACCACCTTCTGGGCAACCCGGCCAAGGCGAAAGCGGTGCTCGGGTGGACGCCGCTGGTCGACGTCCGGGGCCTCGCCGAGATGATGGCGGAGGCCGACCTGCGCCGGCTCGCCAACGCCGCCGTAGCTGCCTAGCGAAGCCGCGCGATCCCGGTCTATTCGTGCCGCAAGGCGGCGATCGGATCGAGACGGGCCGCCCGCCGGGCCGGGAAGTACCCGAAAGCCACGCCGATGAGCGCGGAAAAGGCAAAGGCGATCGCGACGATCCGCGGATCGAACACGAAGGGCACGTTCAGCCAAAGCCCGCCGAGTGCGGCAAGGCCGAGTCCGAGCGCGATGCCGATGATGCCGCCGAACAGCGACAGCACGATTGCCTCGACCAGGAACTGCATGAGCACCTGCCGCTCCTGGGCGCCGACCGCCAGCCGGATGCCGATCTCCCGCGTTCGTTCGGTCACCGAGACCAGCATGATGT
>JAGRKZ010000132.1 GCA_020442065.1 Bauldia sp. | reverse complement strand
CGTTCAGCGAATAGCCGACGATGGTGAGAAGCGCCGCGATGCTGGCGAGATTGAACTCCAGCTTGAAAAGCGCGAAAAACCCGAGGGTCATCACCAGGTCGTGCAGGGTGGAGACAATCGCACCCACCGCGAACTGCCACTCGAACCGGAACCAGATGTAGATCAGGATGCCGGTGAGGGCCACGATCATGCCCAGCGTGCCGTTGAAGGCGAGCTCGCTCGAGACGCGTGGCCCGACGATCTCCACCCTTCGGAATTCCATGGAATCCCCGAAGGCGTCCCTCACCTTGGTGATCGCCGCCTGCTGCGCCTCCTCCCCGCCCTCCTGCTGCTGGATGCGGATCAGCACGCTCGTCGCACCATCGGCGTCACTGACCTCGGTGACCTGAACGTCGCCAAGGCCCAGGCTGGTCACGGTCGAACGGATCGAGGCCAGGTCGATCTGCTGGCTCACCGGTTTCATTTCGATGATCGTGCCGCCCCGGAAGTCGATGCCGTAGTCGGGGCCGATGAACACGAACAGGATGATCGACAGGACCGACAGGATTCCCGAGATCGTGAAGTTCACGTTCCTCAGGCGCATGAACGGGATGTGCGTATCGTCCGGTATCAGGCGGATCGGGAATTTCATGGGCGCTCTCCTCGACCAGCCACGCTCAGAGATTGATGACGGTCGGCCGCCGCCAGCGAACCCAGAGGGCGACGAGCAGGCGGGTGAAGGTGAAGGCGGTGAACAGCGTGGTGATGATGCCGATCGCGTGGGTGATGGCGAATCCGCGTACCGGGCCCGAGCCGAGGTAGAACAGCACCGCCGCCGCGATCAGCGTCGTCAGGTTGGCATCGACGATCGTCCCCAGCGCGCGCTGGAAGCCGATGTCGATCGACTGGATGGCCGATCGGCCGTTCCGGTATTCCTCGCGTATTCGCTCGTAGATCAGCACGTTCGAGTCGACCGCGGTGCCCACCGTCAGCACGATGCCCGCGATGCCGGGCAGCGTCAGCGCGGCGCCAAGCACGGTCAGGATCGCAAAGATCAGAATCACGTTCACCAGCACCGCCAGGTTCGCCAGGAGGCCGAAGAAGCCATAGGCAAGGAACATGAAGGTGAATACGGCGAGAATGCCGACGATCGAAGCGAGGCGACCGGCCTCGATCGAGTCTGCGCCGAGACCGGGGCCGACGGAGCGCTCTTCGACGATGGTGAGCTTGGCAGGAAGCGAACCGGCGCGCAGCAGGATTGCGAGGTCGTTGGCGCTCTGCACGGAGAAACTGCCGCTGATCTGGCCCGAGCCGCCGAGGATCGGTTCGCGGATCTGCGGCGCCGAGATCACTTTCTCATCGAGAACGATCGCGAACAATCGCCCGACATTCTGCTGGGTGACCTCAGCGAAGGCGCGTCCGCCCGCGGTCGTGAGACGGAAATTGACGATTGGCTCATTGGTTCGCTGGTCGAAGGCGGCTTGCGCGTCGGCGAGGTCCTCGCCGGTCAGCAGCGGCGTGTCCTGCAGGATGTAGTTGAGGTCGGGATTTTCCGCGGACGGTACGACGATCGTTCCCGGCTGTGGCGCCTGGGTCTCCGCGCCCTGGAACTGCCCCTCGACGAGATGGAAAGTGAGCTGCGCGGTCTGGCCGACGATGGCCTTGAGCCGTTCCGGATCGTCAAGGCCAGGGGCCTCGACGAGGATGCGATCGGAACCCTGGCGCTGGATGCTCGGCTCGCTGGTTCCGAGCTGGTTGATGCGCCGCTCGATCACTTCGATCGACTGGGACACGATCCCGCGGACCCGCTGATCCAGTCCGTCAGGGGAGTAGGACAGCCGCATCAGGCCGTCCTCGCCGACCGTCAGGTCGAACTCGTTGACCCCGGCACCGCCGAGCAGAGTCGTCGACAGCGGATTCTGCAGGTTCTGAAGCCGCTCCCGCGCGATGTCGATCTGCGCGGGATCGCGAACGCGGAGCTGGACGCCGTCACCCTGGATGGCAAGTCCCGTATAGCCGACGCGCGGCGCTTCGAGCATGGCCTTGCGAACGTCGGAGAGGAGCGTGCGAAGCCGCTTCTCGACATAGTCGGTGCGGTCGACCTCGTAGAGTAGGTAGGCGCCGCCCTGGAGGTCGAGACCGAGCGTCAGCTGCTTCCTCGGCAGCCAGTCCGGCCAGCCGTCGACGGTCTCCTTCGAGAAGAAGTTCGGCACGATGGCCACCAGGCCCGCCAGAACGACGAGCAGGATCAGGACGATCTTCCAGCGGGCGAAATAGAGCATCGGTCAGGACCGGAACGGTCGGCGGAGCGCCGCGCCGTCAGCCGTTCTCCTTCACGGGCTCACCCTTGGTCCGCACCTCGCTGATCATCCCGCGCACGATCCGCACCCGGACATTTTCGGCAAGATCGACCTGGATCTCGCCTTCATCCTGCAGGACTTTGGCGACCTTGCCGATCAAGCCACCGGACGTGACGACGGTGTCGCCGCGACGCAGGTTGGCGATCATCTCCTGGTGACGCTTGGCCTTGAGCCGCTGAGGCCGGATGATCAGGAAGTACATGATCACGAAGATCAGGATGAAGGGCAGGAACTGCACGAGCATGTCGACGCCCCCCGGGGCCCCGGCCGCTTGTGCGTAGGCTGGCGTCACGAACATGATAGTCTGGCTCCTGCTCCGGGCGGAATTTCCGATCTTCTTTGAAAAGCGGCGGGACTATAGCGATGCCGGCCCCCTTTGCAAACGCATATAGGCGCTTTTGGCAGGCCGCGCTCGTGCCAAATCCGGGCTGACCTCTGCTGCGGAGTCGCACCTCACCATCATCGAGCTGTCCATGGCCCTTGACCTCGGACGCCGGTTCGAGGCCCATGGCTCGCCACCGGGTCGAGCTTTAGGGGAGTCAAACCTTGTCCGAAGAGGCACTCAGGGCGATTGCGGCCGAGCTTGCAAGGCTCGCTGACCTCGCTGAGCGCAACGCGCCCCCTCCGTCAGCGATGCCTGACCTCGCTGCCGCCGACGCGTTCGTCTGGCAGCCCGAGGCAAAGCGCCTCCAGCCCGTCGCTCGGGTGAGCCGCGTCGATCTCTCGCTCCTCAAGGGCATCGACCGCATGCGGGACATTCTCCTTGAGAACACCGAGCGCTTTGCCCGCGGTCTTCCCGCCAACAATGTGCTGTTGTGGGGCGCGCGCGGCATGGGCAAGAGCTCGCTCGTCAAGGCCGCGCACGCCAGCGTCAACCTCATGGAGGGCGTCCTTCCGGCGAAACTGATCGAGATCCACCGCGAGGATATCGAGACCCTGCCCGAGCTCATGGCGCTCCTCCGCGAGGCCCCCTATCGCGTCATCCTGTTCTGTGACGATCTTTCATTCGACGGTGGCGACACCTCGTACAAGTCGCTCAAGGCGGCGCTGGAAGGCGGAATCGAGGGACGACCCGAGAACGTCGTCTTCTACGCCACCTCAAACCGGCGCCATCTTCTCCCACGCGACATGATGGAGAACGAGCGCTCGACGGCCATCAATCCGGGCGAGGCGGTCGAGGAGAAAGTGTCGCTGTCGGACCGGTTCGGCCTGTGGCTCGGCTTCCAC
>JAGRKZ010000131.1:51186-87683 GCA_020442065.1 Bauldia sp. | reverse complement strand
AGCTCGGCGTCGACTACAACGCCCACGTCATCGAGGCGATCCTTACCCACGTCGCGCCCGGGCTCGGCTGGCGCTGAGGCGGGGCGGGGAAGGGCCGTCAGGCCTTCAAGGTCGTGCAGCGCGACGGCATGCGCTTTGCCGTAGGACCGGTCACTGCGAGGCGGTCGGCGCTCCGATCGGCGGCCACGGCGGCTCGGGCCGCCACGGTTCGAGCAGGCGGGTGATGATATTGGCGTGGTAGACGTGGACGAGCTCGTAGCCGCTGATCCAGAGCTTGCCCGGCGTGGTCACATAGCCCTTCGCGACGAGCTCGCAGAGGAACGCTTCGGAGACCCCGGCGTCGCGCAGCATGTCGAGATAGAGATCGGTGAGCGCGAGCGACGGCACGTTCGTCGCTCGGTCGCGGCAGGCGCCGTGGATCAGCCAGACGCTCGCTCCGCCCGCCGCGCGGTCCTCGCCCTGCACGAAGACCGCGATGCAGGCCGACGCGCACATCGCCCCGTGGCGGACGAGGGTGTCGACGCGCGCGCCCTCGCGGATGTTCGCGATGGCGTCGATGAGGGCCTCGGTCTCGGTGAAGCTGCCACCGGGACTGTCGAGATCGATCAGCATCCGGCCATGGCTGGCGGAAAAGCCCGTCCAGATCGCCTCAAGCTCCTTCGCCATGGGCGGCTCGATCATCCCGGTCAGGCGAATGACGACCGTATCGCTCGGGATGGTCGGATTCTCGGCGGAGGTGAGTGGCTCGATGCCGGCATGAACGGCCGACGGGGTCATTTGGACCAGACCCAGGGCCAGCGCCACTGCGAGCATACGACACATCCGGCCGATCATCGGTTCAGGATGGCTCACTTTGTCAGAAGGTCCCGTCTTTAGGCCGGCGGTCGACCCTTTCGACGGCGCCCATTCTGATCCGTGTCATTTCTGTCAATATTAGACGCGGTAAGGTAGACCGTAAAGGTCGGACATAAATTGGGGGGTCGTCAGCCGACGGCCAGCAGGAGGGAGGACGATATGCAGTGGTGGTTGAGCGTGTTCTTCCTGGTCAACGGGGTCTGGATGCCGGGGCCGGAGGTGGAACCGGGGTGGGCGCCGCGGCCTTACGCGAGCGAGCAGGAGTGCACCAAGCGCAAGACGTTCGCCGAGCGTCAGTGCGAGAAGAATCCTCTCGACTATCGCGCTGAGTGGCGCTGCTCGTCGCCCGATCCCTTGACCGAAGTGCCTGCCGACCTTCAGGGGCTCGAATGCTGACGGCGGCGTGTCTCAGGCCGAGCAGGCCTGGTGAAACGAGAGTGCTGGAGGCCGTCGGGGCAGGCTTGATCCAGCTCAAGCACTTCCCTGTCGCGATGGCGTAGGCACGGCGCGGGACGGGGCTAACGAGAAGGACCGTCTTATGAAGAGGATGTTTCCCGTGGCCGCCGTCGTCGCGGTAGTGGGGTTTGGTGCCGCTGCGGCGTCCGCCTGGGCAAATCAGGGTGCCGTTCCGGTCGACCATGTGATCCCCGATAGCGCTTCGACTCTGGCGTTTTCGCTGGAGGAGATGAACTGCATGTCGACCGACCTGCGCGTCACCAACTCGATACCATGCAGTTCCAAGGGATCGAACCCAGGCAGACCGTCGACGAAGAGGCGCTAGTCGCGCGTCGAACCGGGGGCGGGTGTTGATCCACTTGCCGCCGGCGTCCTGGCTTTCGTCATTCGGTCTTCGATCGTCATGAGGTTTCGGCGCCGGCCCGCTGGCCGAGCAGGCGGACGATGGCGGGGTCGGCGAGCAGTTCGCTGCGTTTTGTCTCGGCGATCGCCATCAGCGGCGGTCGGAGGGCGAGCCAGGCGGAGTCGGCGTAGCGGGTGGCAAGTACGGCCTTGATGGCCGGGATCGTGCCGCGGCTCTCGGCCGCCTTTCGCACCGCGTTGAGGTCGGCCTGCAGCGTCTCGGCCTCCGGTTCCCGCCAGTGGTCATACAGCCGGCGGATGCCGGCCGCGTTGATGTTCGCCGTCGCCGAGATGCAGCCGGCGGCGCCGGCCTTGAGCGCGCGCTGCAGATAGACCTCCGCTCCGGGGAACACCGCAAAGCCGGGGAACGCCTCGATCATAGCGAGGGTGTTCTCTGCGTCGCCGGACGAGTCCTTCATGCCGATGATGACGTCCGGAAAGGCATCGCGGAGCCTTCCGATCAGCGCCGCCGACCATCCCACCATCGCGACCGGCGGGATGTGGTAGAGCATGATCCGCGGCGCGTGGCCGCCGCAGCCCTCGATCAAACGGGCGACGAAGGCGAACAGCCCGTCGTCGGACACGGCCTTGTAATAGAAGGGCGGCAGCAGGAGCACCGCCGCGGCGCCGATCTCCCCGGCATGGCGGCTGAGGGCGATGGCGTCGCCGAGGGCGCACGCACCGGTTCCGGGCATCAGCCGGTCGGGCGAAATTCCGGCCTCGACATGCGCATCGATCACCCGCCGCCGTTCGTCCAGCGTCAGGGCATTGGCTTCGCTCGTCGTGCCAAGGACGGCAAGGCCGTGGGCGCCATCGGCGAGGAGCTGCCGGGAATGGGCGATCAGGCGCGGGTAGTCGATGCCGCCGTCCGCCGCGAACGGCGTGGCGACGGGCGGCCACAGGCCGGTGAGAGTGGTAGCCATCGTGGAGGTCCTTGCGGCGCGGGCGAAAGGCAGGGCAGGCCAGCCTAGCAGAGCGGCGCTGTCGTCTCCACTGATCCCGATCGAGCATTTGGCCGCGAGGGTCTCCCTCGCCGGCCTCGTCATCATCGCCGCTTGCGTTGTACGCCGGCTAAGCGCATCGAGGTGTGCGTGCGTCGTCCCGTGCCGATTTCCCTGGTTTCATGAGCCTTCTCGTTTTCTCCGCGATCCTCGCCGCGGCCCTCCTCCACGCGATGTGGAACGCGCTGATCCGGCGCGACCCGGACCGCACGGCCGCAACGACCGCGATGGCGGCGGGAGGCTTGGTGGTCGGGCTGGTGGCGGCGCCGCTCCTGCCGGCAATGGATCCGGCCGCGGTCCCTTTCGTGCTCGGATCGAGTTTCTTTCATATTGCCTATTACACGCTGGTCGCGCGGGCGTACCGCCACGCGGAGCTTTCGGTCGCCTATCCGATCATGCGCGGGCTGGCCCCGGTCATCGTCACGGTGATCGGCCTTGTGTTTCTGCACGAGTTGGTCGGCCCGTTGCAGTTCATTGGAATCCTTGTGGTTGCCGCCGGTATCGTCGCTCTCGCCCTCGACGGATGGCGATCCGGCAAGACTGCGGGCGTCGCGTCGGCGCTGCTCAATGCGCTGGTGATCGCGGGCTACACGCTGGTCGACGGCCTCGGCTCGCGCGTCGCGGGAGAGCCGCTCACCTATACCGCCTGGATCCTCTTCAGCGGCGGACTGCTCACTGTCGCGTGGAATGCAGTGCAGCGCCCGCGAACCGTGCTCGACGAGATCCGGGTGCGATGGCCCACCGGCCTCATCGGCGGGCTCATGGGCTTTGTCGCCTACGCGGTGGCGTTGTGGGCCATGACAGAGGCCCCGATCGGTGCCGTGGCGGCGGTGCGGGAGAGTTCGGTGCTGTTTGCCGCCGCGCTCGGAGCTCTGCTCCTCGGCGAGCGGTTCGGTCCCGCGCGGTGGGCGTCGGCCATCCTCGTCCTCGCCGGGCTGGCGATGGTTCGTTTCGGCGGTGCGTGAAGCGAGGCTGCCCTGATGCCGGCGGTGTCACATCGCTGTCGTGGACACCGGCTAGATCATGCCCTGCCTGAACAGGGTTGGCGTCAGTAGAGCGTTGCGTTCAGGAGTCTCGGCCACCGCCACCCAATGGCCGTGTGTAGCCGGATGGCCACCCAGCCGCCGCGGGCTCGGTCGTGCCGGCGTAGTGACCTGTTTCGGGCGTTCGGGGAGAGTTGGCCGGAAGGCCGACGAGGGCTGGGGTTCTGCGTTACAGCCTCGATCGCCCCCCGAGGTCGTGCGGCGCCGAATTGCCCCTCGGCGCCGCACGCACATCTGCGTTATCGCGGCACGTTTCCTGCGGATAAACGACCCCCTTCGGACTGGTCCGCCGGGCGATGGGATGCTACCCAAGTGCCGGATAACTCTGTTCGGCGAGGACCGGCGTGCTCAGGGGCCATGACCCCGCACCGCGCCGGCCGCGTCTTGTCGAATCATAGAGGAGGCGGACTTGACGGTTAACCTTACTGCTTTGCGACTGGGGCTGGCTGTCGGCGTGCTGGCAGGCTCGACGGCGATTGCGGGCGCCCAGTCCTACGAGCTCATTGCGACGGCGAAGGAGGAGGGTCAGCTCACGGTCATGGCCCTTGCCGAGGACTGGTGCGGCTACGGCGACCTGATCAAGGGCTTCGAGGAAAAATACGGGATCAAGGTCGCCGATGTCGCGCCAGGGGCGAGTTCGATGGACCAGCTCGAGGCGCTACGGGCCGACAACGATCGCCAGACCAAGGAAGGTCCCGACGTCGTCGACGTCACGGTCTCCGTTGCCGAGGCGGCCGCCGCGGCAGGTCTCACGCAGCCCTATCGCGTCGCGACCTGGGACAGCATACCGGATGGACTCAAGCACCCTGACGGGCTCTGGGTGGGTGACTACTACGGCGTCATCGCCTTCGAGGTGAACACCGACGTCGTGAAGAAGCTGCCCGAGAACTGGGCCGATCTGCTCGGCTCCGACTACGCCAAGTCCGTGGCGCTTGCCGGCAATCCGGGCGCCTCGGTTCAGGCGCTGCAGAGCGTCCTCGCTGCGGGTCTGTCGAATGCCGGCGGCGACTTCGCGCGCGCGGCGGAGGCGGGCCTCCAGTTCTTCGCCGACCTCAATGCCAACGGCAACTTCCTGCCGGTGGCAGGAGGCGCGTCGACGCTCGCCGACAAGAGCACGCCCATCCTGATCCGCTGGGACTACCTGGCGCTCAAGGATCGCGACCTGCTCAAGGAGGACGGGCCGAAGGTTGAGGTGGTCATCCCCAAGACGGGCGTGGTCGGGGGCGCGTTCGCGCAGGCGATCAGCGCCAACGCGCCGCACCCCAATGCCGCCAAGCTGTGGATGGAGTACCTTTATTCCGACGAGGGGCAGCTCGCCTGGCTCAAGGCCTATTGCCATCCCGTGCGCTTCAAGGACCTTGTCGACAACGGCAAGGTCCCGGACGAGCTGCTTGAGTCGATGCCGCCGCCCGCGGCCTATGACGGCGTCGTCTTCCCATCGACCGACCAGCAGCGCGAAGTGGGCACGGCGATCAGCGAGGGGTGGGCCACGACTGTTGGCGCCGAAGTGACGCGCTGAGGGTTCGAAGGGCCGTCGGGACCCTCGCTTCGCGGCGGATGCGGGCAGGGTGCCGGCCGGTCTGAAACGTGGGGCCGCCGGCTTGCGGCGGGGCGGCATGGACGCCGCCTTGCACGATTCCCGTGGTTCACGGCGGAGAATCACCGGACCGACCGGCGCCGCGAAGTGGTCCAGCCGCCACACCTTGACAGTCGATATGGTCCACCGGCGAAGATCAGCGCACTGCAACCAAAGCGCGAAATCCCGGTCATTTGAGCCGCCGCGCGGCGATTTGGAGCCGATTCAGGCGATGTCGAGCGGCCGGGACACCCGGAATCCGGGGCGGTCGCCGCAATTGTCGCGCGTTTAACGCCTCGACATCGGGGTCTGCGGGGCGCTAGACTCGCAGACGGGGTAAAGGGTGGCGCAGAAGGGGCGCAATCAAGTCATGTCGGATAGCATCAAATACTTGCTGGACGAGGCGCGCCTGCCCCGCTCGTGGTACAATATCGTTGCTGACCTGCCGACGCCGCCGCCGCCGTTTCTTAATCCCGAGACGCAGAAGCCGGTCGTCACCGACGACCTGATCGACCTGTTCCCAGAGACGGTCATCGAGCAGGAATTCGCCACCGAGCGCGACATCGAGATCCCCGGTCCGGTCCGCGATATCTATCGCCAGTGGCGGCCGTCCCCGCTTCATCGCGCGCGGCGCCTCGAGAAGGTGCTCGATACCCCGGCGAAGATCTACTTCAAGTACGAGGGCGTCTCGCCGACGGGCAGCCACAAGCCGAATACCTCGGTCGCGCAGGCCTTCTATCACAAGGAGGGCGGCGTCAAACGCCTGGCGACGGAGACCGGCGCCGGCCAGTGGGGCTCCTCGGCCGCCTTCGCCGGCAGCCTGTTCGGCCTCGAGGTCGACATTTACATGATCCGCGCCTCGTACGAGCAGAAGCCCTATCGCCGTGCGCTGATGGAGACCTATGGCGCGCGCTGCGTGCCGTCGCCGTCGAACGAGACCGTGGTAGGCCGCGGCATGCTCGCCAAGAAGGCCGACCATCGCGGCTCCCTCGGCCTGGCCATGTCCGAGGCGGTCGAGGTCGCGCGCCGGCGCGACGATACCGGCTATGCGCTCGGTTCGGTCATGAATCACGTCGTCCTCCACCAGACCGTGGTCGGCGTCGAGGCGCTGGCGCAGATGGAGATGGCGGGGGACTATCCCGACATCGTCATCGGCTGCACCGGTGGCGGCGCTAACTTCGCCGGCATCGCCTTCCCCTTCATCGGCGAAGAACTGCGCGGCGGCCGCAAGACCCGCATCATCGGCGTCGAGCCCGCGGCGTGCCCGAGTCTCAGCCGCGGCAAGTTCGCCTACGACTACGGCGACGCCGGCCATTTGCTGCCGCTGATGAAGATGCACACCCTCGGCTCCAACTTCCAGCCGCCGGGCTTCCATTCCGCCGGGCTGCGCTACCACGGCATGGCGCCGCTGGTGAGCCACGTCATGGATCTCGGCCTGATGGAGGCGCGCTCCTATCACCAGTCGAAGATCTTCGAGGCCGGCATCCTGTTCGCCCGGACCGAAGGCATCCTGCCGGCGCCCGAGGCCAATCACGCCATCCGCGGCGCCATCGACGAGGCGCTTCGTTGCCGCACCGAGGGAAGGTCGGAGGTGATCCTCTTCAACCTCTGCGGGCACGGCCATTTCGACATGCATGCCTATATCGATCATGCCGAAGGCAAGCTGCGGGACATCGACTACGACGAGGGCGAGCTGGCCAAGTCGCTGGCGACGCTGCCGATGGAGCAGGTGGCCGCGGCGTAGGCCGCGGCGCCTTCCGACCACCTGCCGATACCGGACCTCTCATGACCTCCGAGGCCTTTGCAGCCGGCGGCTATCGCTACATTCCCGGCGTCTTCCAGTATTCGGCAGGCGTCGCTGCGGCAGATGGCTACATGATCGAGCGGGCGATGTTCCGCCGGCCGGTGCCGCTCCGCGCGGGGTTTGACCGCATCCGCGCCCATCTCACGGCTGCCGGCCGCCCGCCCGCGGCGTTCTGCGCCTGCGAACTCCGGTCGCCGGCGCCGATGAGCGAGCCCGAGTTCCGCGCCTTCAACGAACTCTATGTGGGCGTGCTGCGCGACTGGGGGATCGTCACCGACGGCGGCAACCCGGTGGCGCGGAGCAACGTCTGTCCCGAGATCGCGCCACCGCCCGAACCGTCCTTCCACGCCTTTTCCTACACGGTGCCAGCCGGCGGCTCGGCGCCGAGCTTCGTCATCGCCGGGAGCGGCGAGGTGCCCGAGGGCAAGGACAACTACCGCGACCATATCGTCCGGCCCGGCGACACCAGCGCGGCAGGCCTCCGCGCCAAGGCCGACTACGTGCTTGCCGAGATGGAGCGGCGGATGGCGGCCTTCGGGCACGGCTGGACGGAGACGACCGCCGTTCAGGCCTATACCGTCCATGACCTTCACCCGTTCCTCGCCGACGCGCTGGTGGCGCGAGGCGCCGCGGCCCACGGGCTGACCTGGCAGTTCTGCCGGCCGCCGGTGGCCGGCCTCGACTACGAGATGGACTGCCGCGGCGTCGGCGTCGAGCGCGTCGTCTGACGCTTGAAACGAAAGCCCCGGCGCGAGGCCGGGGCGCGACGCGTTTCGGGTGGGTCGCCGTCAGGCGATGATGTAGAAGTCATGGGCGTCGAGGTCGGTGTGCTTCGCCACCTCGGCGAACTTGACCTTGTTCCCCTCGTCACCCTTCTTGGTATAGTAAAGATTGCCCTTGTTATCGTCGTAGAGGATCTTGGTCTTCGACTTGGTAGCGTTCTTGCCTTCCTCGAATTTCTTCGAGCTGAGGAAATTCCCGACGTTGCCGATCTTCTGGAAGACATTCTTGCTCAGCCAGAAGATGTCATCGTTGGTGTCGAAATCGGCGATGATGTCGACGTTGTTGTTCTTGTTGAGCGCTGTGTCGAAGGCGAACGCGTCCTTGCCGAGGCCGCCGTTGAGGTAGTCGTTGCCGTAGGCGCCATAGAGCGTGTCGGGCCCGTTGCCGCCATAGAGGTCGTCATTGTAGCTCTGGCCGATGAGCAGGTCGCCGCCTTCGCCGCCGTAGAGAAAGTAGGACTTATTGTTGTTCGACGGGGCGAGCGTGTCGTCGCCGTTGAGGCCGTACTGGTACTGCTCGCTTCCGTAGTTGGTGGCGTCGCCATCTGCGTTAATGGGGACAAAAGTCGCCATGATCTTTTTTGCTCCTTCCGCTTCTGCGCGCCCTGAGCAGGGCATAAGTTGGGGTTGGCCGGCTCCCTGAGCCGCAACCATCTCACGCACCATCCCTCCCGATCATGAACCGTGGCTGAACAGTGGCCGGATCGTCGGTGCGGATGCCCTCTGATGGCATGACCCCCGTTGCCGGGCAAGCGGCGTTGTCGGCCGTCGCACGCGCCGGGGGAGCGCTGGGGTGCGGACCGGCGCGTCCCATGCCGCCGGCGACATCGCCAGCCGCACCACACCGTCGCCATGACCGGCAATCGCCGCTCTATCGACGCCAGAGTCGTCACGGGCGCCGACCGGGGCGACGGCGATATGATCGGCCTCCGCGATCGAGGCCAACGGGCCGCAGAAGGGCGACAGAGTGTAGAAGTTCCCGGAGAAGAAGGGTGTGGCCTTCACCAGGCCGGCCACCTCCGGCATCGACCGTAAAGAAGACGGTGATCTGGGTTGTGCGGCCATTGGCAGGGTTGCAGGACCCTGATAATCTTCACTCTGTGAGAGATGCCGAGCCGGCGCTAGGCAGGGTTCGGTCAGGGGCGGCGCTCTAGCGCAAGGGGCATGTCATGGCCACATGGACGACGACTGCCGGCAGGCAGGGCAATATGCCCTTGGCCTTTGCCTTCGTGGACAACCCTATCGACATCATCAACATCAACGCCGGCTTGTCGGCGACGGTGAGCAACAACACGACCTTCAACGCCGGCAATGGCGGGGTGCTCACCATCCTCTATCAGAAGGGCGATGTCTCGCTGGCCGAGGCGTCGAATCTGCCTTCGGCCGGAAACTATGGGTCGTTCGTGGCGACGCGCGGCACGACCGTGGGCGGAACGCTCACGGGGATTTCGCCTTTTGCGGCCTTCGTCGACATCGATTCCGTCAATGCCTGGAAAGTCCTCAACGGCAACGACACGCTCAACGGCGACGCCCTGGAGGACATCCTCTCCGGCGGTTTCGGCGGGAATGACACGTTCAACGGCAAGACCGGCAACGACACGTTTCTGGTCTCCGGCCGGTCCTCCGCGCCGACGCACACCTTCAACGGGGGATTGGGAACGGACACGGTGTCGGTGGGCACCAACCTCCTGAACACGGCGCTCAAGTCTCTGGACCTTCGGTCGTCGACCTTCACCAGCATCGAGGCGCTCAGGGTCGGAACCGGGCTGACGGTGCACCTCAACGCAGACCAGATCGTTTCCGGTAAGGCCACCGAACTCTCGGCGTCGGCCGCACTTTCCGGCGGCGGCGTGGTGGATATCCACCTGACGGTGGCGCAGACGCTCGACCTCTCGGGCATGACCAACTCCGGCGTCACGGTGGTTGTTGAGGGCAGCGCCGGCGCGGACACCGTGCTCGGTACACCGGGCGTCGACCGGATCGTCGGTGGCGGGGCCCGTGACACGCTCACGGGCGATCTCGGTAACGACATCTTCGACTTCAACCTGCTCACCGACTCCGGCAAGCAGAAGGACTTCCGCGACCTGATCACCGACTTCACGCCGGGCTCGGACAAGATCGACCTCGTTACTCTCGACGCCAAGAAGTCGGTGGCCGGGGACCAGGGCTTCAAGTTCATCAAGAAGAAGGACTTCCACCACAAGGAAGGCGAGCTCCGCTACGAGAAGATCAACAAGTCCGGAACCAGCAAGGACGTGACGCTGATCGAGGGCGACACCAACGGCAACGGCAAGGCCGACTTCCGGATCGAGCTCAAGGGGCTGGTCGACATCGGCAAGGGCGACTTCCTGCTCTGAGGGCTTACCAGCGGTCGCCATCAGCACCATCACTTTCACCGACGGCGCTGTAGCGTTCTCTTCGCTGGACGCGACAGTCGAGACACGCGGCTGACCGAAGTATCCGCGGCGTCGTCGGTGGGCGCTGTGAGACGATCACCGTTGCTCGGGGAGTGAGCCCGGTCGGCGTGCACGACGGCGTCTTGCCTTACGCGCCCGTTGCCGTCATCGATTCCGTGAATACTGGAAAACGTCCCACGACGCGTGACCGGGCCTGCCGGTCCAAGAACGGCGCCGTCCGCCGGCGGCGCTGGAGGACGCCGCCTCCATCCACACTGTAGCCGCCGGCCCGAAGCCGATCATCGTCGGCGTAATCGGTTTGCTGTCCAGGCAAATCCGGTCAGGTGCACCAGGGTCGGACAGGAACGGTGGTCCGTGCCAAGGCCAGACGATCTGCAAAAGAGCCTGCTGAAAGACGGCTTATCAAATGCTCAACCACTTGGAGTCTTCCACGGCATCAAGGGCATGGCAGGGCATGGTCGGATTTGCCAAGGGTTTACTATTGCAGACCAGTATTCGAAAACGTCATGGGCGATATCGGCAGGCGTGATGGGGAAGCCGGGCAGCCGGCGCCGCCATCCGTCCTGCGGTTGCGAAGTCCTGGCCGGGGGCGATGCGGTCCTGTCGTCAGGGACCGTGGCCGAGACAGTGCGGCGTCTTCGCGCGGTTCGAGCGCGTTGGACGGCGCGGGAGATGACGCATGACGACCTTCACAGTCACCATATCCGACGATCCCGGGACCGCATCGGACGGGACGACCGGGGCCGCAGGGACCCTGAGCTGGGCGATTGCCCAGGCCAATGCGACCGCGGGCGCGCATCAGATCGACATCCAAGTCGACGTCAACCTCTCCGGGCCGCTTTCACCGATTCTCAATTCGGTCTCCATCAACGGCAACGGCCACACCATCGATGCCGGGGGAACCACGCGAATCTTCATGATCGGCGTCGACAACGCGACGCTGCATGATGCGCGGTATGCCGGGTCGATCATCGCCGAGCGGCCCCAGGTCACCATCAGCGACCTGACCCTCGCCAACGGCCTCGCCGAGGGTGGGCGCGGGTTCAGTGACGCCGGCGGCGGCCTGGGGGCCGGTGGCGCGCTCTTCGTCAATTCCTCGGCGGACGTGACCCTTGTCGGCGTGACGTTCGTCGACAACGAGGCCCGCGGGGGCCACGGCGGCGATGGCGCCGATGGCGGCTTCCAGGGTGGCGGTGGCGGCCTCGGCGGCGACGGTGGCGTCTGGGGCGGCGGCGGCATCTTCGGCGACGGCTACTTTGCCGGCGGTGGGCTGTTCGGCAACGCCGGCATCGACGGGTCCGCAGGCGGCGGCGGCTACAGCGGCGACGGCGGCCTCAGCGGCGTGATCTTCACCGACGGCGAGGATGGCCTGCTCTCGATCGCCGGGCTGACGGGAAGCGGTGGCAACGGCCTCGGCGTGCTCGGCGGGTCCGGTGGCGCCAATGGCGGCGGCGGCGGTGGCGGCGCGGGTGAGTCGATCGGCGACACCTATCCCGGTGGTGGTGGCGGGTTCGGAGGCGGCCACGGTGTCGCGCTCGACGGTGGCGCCGGTGGCGCCGGCGGCTTTGGCGGTGGCGGCGGATCGTTCGATTTCAATGTCGGCGGCGCCGGTGGCTTCGGTGGTGGCGGAAGCTACGAAGCGGACGGCGGTTTCGGCGGCGGTGGCGGCGATTTTGGCGACGGCGGCTTTGGCGGCGGCGGCGGCAACGGCGGCGACGGCGGGTTCGGCGGTGGCGCCGGCCTTGGCGGTCTGCCCGGCTTCGGTGGCGGGAAGGGTGGCGTCGGCATCGCTGACGGCGGCGGTGGCGGCGCAGGCATGGGCGGTGCGGTGTTCGTCGTCGAGGGCGGTTCCCTCACGATCGGTGGGACCGGGTCCATGTCCGGCGGTACCGTCACAGGCGGCGACAGCAAGTCGCTCTCGCACGGTTCGGCGTTCGGCTCGGGCTTCTTCCTCCAGGGGTTCGGCACGCTCACCTTCGCGCCCGCCTCGGGAGAGACCGTCACGATTGCCGACGTCATCACCGACCAGGTCGGTTCTGGTGGTACCGGCGCCGACGCGAGCAGCTGGAACCTGAGCAAGACCGGCGACGGGACGCTGGTTCTGTCAGGCGTGAACTCCTATTCGGGCTCGACGACGGTCGCCGGCGGCGTCCTCCGCGTGACAGGCCAGATCCTCAGCACGCTTGGCGTGACGGTCACCTCGGGCGGCACCTTCGAGGCCGACGGCAGCGCGTCGGCGCTGTCGGCGACGGTGCGGTCGGGAGGGGTGCTCGGTGGCAACGGCGTCGTTGGCACCGTCAATGTCGATGCGGGTGGGGCAGTCAATGCCGGCGCCAGCCCCGGAATCCTGACGACGGGCGACCTGGCGCTCGCCGCCGGCGCGTACCTCGTCGCGGAGATCGGCGGGACGTCGGCCGGGGCCGGCGGCTACGACCAGGTCGTCGTCATCGGTACCGTCGATGTTAGCGGCGCGATCCTCTCGGGCGAGCTCCTCGACGGCTTTGCGCCCGCCACGGGCGCGGCGTTCACCATCGTCGACAACGACGGCAGCGACGCCGTCATCGGCACCTTCGAGGATCTGTCCGAAGGCGGCACCATCGTCTTCGATCAGCGCGCGTTCTCGATCACATACAAGGGCGGCGACGGCAACGACATCGTCCTGTCCGCGCTCCAGACGGTGATCACCGGCACCAGCAAGGACGACGTCGTCAACGCGGATACGACGGTCAAGGGCCAGCTCCTCCCCACCAATGCCGCGGACATCATCAAGGGCAAGGGCGGCAACGACATCCTGGACGGCCTTGGCGGCGACGACGTGATCATGGGCGGCAAGGGAAAGGACAGTCTCCGCGGCAAGGCGGGCGCGGACACGCTCAAGGGGAATAACGGCCGGGATGACCTCCACGGCGCCAAGGACAGCGACAGCCTCGATGGCGGGAACGGCGCCGACGTCCTCTCCGGCGGCAAGGACGCCGACGCCTTCGTGTTCTCGACCAAGCTCAGCAAGAAAAACGTCGACCGGATCACCGATTTCGGCAAAGGCGCGGACATCATCCAGCTCGATTCGGCCATCTTCACCAAGCTCGGACCCGAGGGGGAGCTGGCAAGCGCTCAGTTCACCAAGGGATCGAAGGCCAAGGGCAGCGCCGGCCAGATCGTCTACGACCACGGCTCCGGCAAGATCTACTACGCCAAACACGGCGACGATGGCGGCTCCAAGCTTTTCGCCAAGGTCGACAAGGGCACCGACCTCCACCACGGCGACTTCTTCATCGTCTGAGGGAGGTCCGGCGGCCGGCTTCGCCGGCCGCCTCTCGCGCCAGAAAGTCCCGGCAGCCGCCGTCGTCACCTCGGGGACAAGGGGCCGGCCTTCACACCCCCCAGCGGAGCGCCGCGGTGTGGACCGGCGCGTCCCAGAGCTTCGCCATGTCGTCGTCGAGCAGCGTCACCGTCACGGAAGCGCCGGCCATCTCGAGCGAGGTGACGTAGTTGCCGACCAGCGAGCGACGGATCGCGAAGCCGCGCTTCTCGAGCTGCGTCCGCGCTGCGTGATACATGAGGTAGAGCTCCATCGATGGCGTTCCGCCGAAGCCGTTGACGAGGAGGAGCGCGTCGCCCGCCTTGCCGAGGTCTTCGTGGATGGCGTGGACCATCTCCTCGGCGATCCGGTCCGCCGGTTCGAGCTTGACCCGCCGCCGGCCGGGTTCGCCGTGGATGCCGACGCCCATCTCCATCTCGTCGTCGCCGATCTGGAATGTGGGCGTTCCCGCGGCGGGCACGGTGCAGCTGGTCAGCGCGACGCCCATCGAGCGGGTGGCGAGATTGACGTTGGTCCCGAGCGCCTGGAGCTCGACCAGGCTGCGGCCCTGCTCGGCGGCAGCGCCGACCACTTTCTCGACGACGAGGGTGCCGGCGACGCCGCGCCGGCCGGTCGACCAGGTTGAGGCCTCGACCGCGACATCGTCGTCGGTCACGACCTTCATGATGTCCTTGCCGGCCATCTCCGCCGCCATGTCGAAGTTCATGACGTCCCCCTCATAGTTCTTGACGATGAAGAGGATGCCGGCACCGCCGTCGACGGCCTCCGCCGCGGCAATCATCTGGTCGGGGGTAGGGGAGGTGAAGACCTGGC
The DNA here is from genome assembly GCA_020442065.1 of Bauldia sp. GTDB lineage: Bacteria > Pseudomonadota > Alphaproteobacteria > Rhizobiales > Kaistiaceae > Bauldia. The sequence goes on along the minus strand of JAGRKZ010000131.1, from coordinate 73,215 downwards.
CGGGGCAGGCGGCGTCGAGCATGCCGAGGCCGACGAAGCCGGCATGAAGCGGCTCATGCCCCGAGCCGCCGCCCGAGATCAGCGCGACCTTGCCGGGTGTGGTCCGCGCACGGCGGACGAACTTCCGCTCCGCGCCGAGAGTGACGATGTCGGCATGGGCCGCAGCGAAACCGTCGAGGCTCTCGGCGAGCACGGTATCGGGGCTGTTGATGAGCTTCTTCATGGCGTGTCCTCCCTAGGTCTTCTGGTCGAGCATCCGGGCGAGGCGCTGGACATAGTCGCCGACCATCCGGGCAAGTTCGTCGTTCTTGTCCTCACTGCCGAGGTCGGGGAGATAGACGGTATGCGGCCGGACTCCCCGGTGACCCTTTGCCGGCGGCGGCCGTCGCGGATGGGCGGCGCCATAGGCCTCGAGGAAGGCGTGACGGTCGTCCGGCGAGAAGTGGCAGATGTCGAAGATGGTCTCGATATGGCGCGCCGGAATCGGCGTTGCGTAGCCGGGATTGGTGATCTGTGAGACGAAGCTCCGGTTCTTGCCGAGGGCGCCGGCGAGCCGCTGGCGCGTGCCGGAGGGGCGGTTGTCGATGACCCGCTGCAGGACTTCCTTGTAGCGGGCAACGGCTTCCTCGCTCTGGGGGGAGGGCTGGTCGTCCATGACGTCACGGTGTCACGGCGGTGGCGATGGCGAGCTTGGCGCGCCCGACCTGGGGCGGCGCCACCGACACCGACCGGAGCCCGGCTGCGATCAGGGCCGGAATGTGGGCCGGGTCGCCCCCCATGTCACCGCAGAGGCTGACGTCGATGCCAAGCGCGCGCGCTGCGGCGACCACCCGGCCGATGAGCGCGATCACCGCCGGATGACCGGCATCGTTCAGCCCTGAGACCGCGGCGATATCGCGGGCGCTGGCGGTGGTGTACTGGGTGAGGTCGTTGCTGCCGATCGAGAAGAAGGCGGCACGGCGAAACAGTTCCGGCACCACCGCGACGGCCGGCACCTCGACCATGATGCCGAGCGGCGGGCGAGCATGAGGCACGCCTTCGGCCGTGAGCTCGGCGACGACAGCGTCGAGCTGTTCCGCGGCCCGGTCGATCTCCTCCGGGACCGTCACCATCGGCAGCATGATGCGGGCGTTGCCGTGCACGGCGGCCCGGGCGAGCGCCCGGAGCTGCACACGGAAGACGTCCGGCCGGGCGAGGCAGAGGCGGATGCCCCGCGTGCCGAGGAAGGGGTTCGACTCGTCGTCGATGGTGAGGCCGGCGATCGGCTTGTCGCCGCCGGCGTCGAGGGTGCGCAGCACCACAGGCCGGGGCGCCGCCCATTCGAGGATGCGCCGATAGGCGCGATACTGGGTCTCCTCGTCGGGGATGCCGCCGCGGTGGAACAGGAATTCGGTGCGGACCAACCCGATGCCGTCACAGATGGCGGGATCGATGCCGTCGAGCTCCTCCGGTTCGGCGACGTTGATCATCACCGCGATGCGCTCGCCGCCGGCGGTCGTGGCGGGACGATGCGCGGCCGTCGCTTCCTCCCCGGCGCGCTTCGCCTCGGCGGCCCGGGCAGTCTCGTAGGCCGACCAGTGGTCGTCGGCGGGCGAGAGGATGACGCGGCCGGAATAGGCGTCGACGATCGCCGCCTCGTGGCCGGAGAGGTCGAGCTCGCCGAGACCGACCACCATCGGCACGCCGCGCGAGCGGGCGAGCATGGCGACATGGCTCGACGGGCTTCCGGCGGAGAGTGCGATGCCGCCGCCGCGGCTCCAGTCGACGGACAGGAACCGCGTCGGCGTGACGTCCTCGCCGGTCAGCACCGCCGCCTCGGGAAGGGCGAGCTCGTCCTCGCCGGCGAGTCGGCGGAGGACTTCGTCGCGGAGGTCGCGAAGGTCGGCGGCACGGGCGCGGAAGTAATCGTCCTCGGCAGCCTCGTAACCGGCGATCTGCTCGGCAAGGGTCGCGGACCAGGCGGCGGCGGCATCGGTTCCGGCCGCCACCCGCTCATAGGCCGGCCCGGTCAGGGCCTCGTCCTCGAGCATGGCGACCTGAAATTCGAGGATGTCGGCCGCGTCCCCGCCGGTTGCGTCCGCCAGCGTCCGGATGGCGTCCACCGCCTCCGCAACCGCCGCCGTCAGTGCTGCCTGTTCGCTTGCCGGATCGCCCGAGGTGGTGCGAATCTGGCGCGGCGCTTCGAGCCGGACCAGGGGGCCGGCGGCGAGACCGGGAGAAGCCGGCCGGCCGCGACGTTCAACCGTTTGCGGCATCCGCGCCCGCCTCGCCGAAATCGTCCTCGACCAGGCCGATGAGGGCGGCGACGGCGTCGGTGGCGTCGTCCCCCGCGGCGCGGACGTGCAACTCGCTGCCCTGCGGCACCTTCGCGGCCATCACCTTGACAATGCTCTTGGCGTCGATCCATGGACCGTCGGCCGCGGTGCTGATCTCGATGGTCGAGCGGAAGGTCTTGGCAAGCTTGGTGAGCTTGACCGACGGCCGGGCGTGCAGCCCCACCGGATGGGTCAGAAGGACGGCTCCCGAGGCTTGCGTGTCGGTCATTCCAGTCATCTCATCCCAAACGATGCCGTCACGACGGCGACAGTTCCTCGGCGGTCCGCTTGACGTCCTCAAGGGACGCGCCACCCGATGCCTCGGTTGCGGCCATCACCGCACCCTCGACGATCGGAGCGTTGCAGACGACGATCCGGCCCTGCCGTTCCTCCGGCTGCAGCTCGATCGCCATCTCGCTATTGGTCTCGGCCCCGCCCAGATCAACCAGAATGGCAACACCCTTGTCCGACCAGGCGGCTTCTATAGCAGCCATGATCGATTCGACATTGGTGCCAAGCCCGCCGTCGGGGTCGCCGCCGCAGAAGGCGAGCGGCACCTCGTCACCGACCATCTGCCGCACCATGTCCGCGGTGCCCCGCGCGATGTCGGCGGAGTGCGAGACGACGACGATGCCGACGTTGCCGTTGCCGCTCATGCTCGCCGTCCAATCACGTCGGTGATGGTCGCGACCATCAGGGCGCTGGACCGCGCGCCGGGATCCATGTGGCCGATCGACCGGTCGCCGAGAAACGAGGCGCGGCCCCGCAGTGCCTTCATCGGCACGGTGGCCTCCGCCGCCTCGATGGCCGCCGCCGCGGGATCGCGGCCCGCGGCGAGGGCGGCCTGGACGGGGGCCAATACGTCGAGCATCGTCTTCTGGCCGACGTCGGACTTGCCGCGCGCCTTCACCGCATCGATGGCCGCGGCGAGACTGCTCGCCACGTCGTCACGGCCGGGCTCGGCCGGCAAGGTCTTGCCGAGGGTCATGAACAGCGTGCCATAGAGCGGCCCCGAGGCGCCCCCCACCTTCATCACCAGCGCCATGCCCACTGACTTGAGGGCCTCGGGCAACGGCTTGCCGGCGTGCGTGTCGAGGTCGGCAAGGACGGCCTCGAAGCCCCGTTTCATGTTGACGCCGTGATCGCCGTCGCCGATCGCCTGGTCGAGCGCGGTCAGCTCCGCGGCGTGGTCGATGATGCGGTGTGCCACTCCCTCGATCAACGCGCGGGTCAATGCCTGATCCATCGCCGTCAGAGTCTCCGCCTGCATGGGGCGCCGTTCCTCTTGCTCATTCTCAAAGGGCCCTTCATCCGCCACCGCGAATCCGGTTGCCGGCGGCGTCGAAATATAGGGGATCGACCAGCGCCAGCGAAATGCCGTCGCCGCGTTCGAGTCGAGCGTCGGGATCGACCAGCGTCACGATCTTCTGATCGCCGACCGCGACGTGGAGATGGTTCTGGTCGCCGAGGTGCTCGATCCACTCGACTCTGCCGACGGCGGCGTCGCCGGCCGCCTTCTTGATGCGGAAGTGTTCTGTGCGCGCGCCGACGGTCCTTGCGCCCGCCGGCACCGCCCCATTGGGCACGAGTCCGGCGGGAAGGAGATTGATCGCCGGCTGTCCGAGGCGGGTCGCGACATAGACGTTGCGCGGCTCGGTATAGATCTCGCGGGGTGTCCCCACCTGGATCAGGCGGCCGTTCTCGATGACCCCGATCCGGTTGGCCATCGTCATGGCCTCGGTCTGGTCGTGGGTGACGTAGAGAACGGTCGCGCCTAGCTCGCCCTGGATGCGCTTCAGCTCGAGCCGGAGGTCGGCGCGCAGCTTGGCGTCGAGCGAGGAGAGCGGCTCGTCCATCAGGTAGATCGAGGGACGGCGTACCAGCGCGCGACCGATCGCGACCCGTTGCATCTCGCCGCCGGAGAGTTGGGTTGCGCGGTTCTGGAGCTTGCCGGCGATGCGGAGCATCGTGGCGATCTCCTCGATGCGCTGACTGATCTCGGCTTCGGGGACGCGTCGCGCCGGCGAACGGAGCGGGAAGGCGAGATTGTCGTAGGCGGTCAGGTGCGGGTAGAGCGAGTACTGCTGGAACACGAAGGCAACGTCGCGCGACGAGGGGTCGAGGGTGGTGACGTCGTGGCCGCCGATGCGGACGGTCCCGGAGTCGGCCCGCTCCAGTCCGGCGACCAGGCGGAGCGTCGTGGTCTTGCCGGCGCCGGTCGGGCCGAGCAGGACCAAGAACTCGCCATCGGCGACGGTCAGGTCGAGGCCGTCGACCGCCGTGACCGTCCGAAAGCGCTTGGTGACCCCGGAAAGCGCGACCTCAGCCATCGGCCGCTCCCTGGTTGAGGGCGGTGCGCAGGGCGCGTCCGCTGCCACGGTCGAAGATCGACAGCCGCTCCGGCCGAAGCGCGAGACCCACCGTCTCGCCTGGCCGCGCCACGACCTCCGACGACAGGCGGGCCTTCACCTGGCCATGCTCGGTCGAGACCGTGACGATCTGCGTGGTCCCGAGATATTCGCTGTCGAAGACGGTGCCGCGGAGCCGGGACGCATCGTCGAAGCGGATGTGCTCGGGCCGGACGCCGAGGGCGAGGTCGCTTTCGGCGACGCTTTCCCGGAGCTTCGGCACCGCGATCTCGGCGCCGTTGACCCGCACGCTCACGGCACCCGACGGCAGGCCGGCCCGAAAGGGCAGGAAGTTCATCGGCGGCGAGCCGATGAAATCGGCAACGAACATGGTGGCCGGCTGGTCGTAGATCTCCTGCGGGGTCGCGAACTGCTCGATGACCCCGCGGCTCATCACTGCGATCTTGTCGGCCATCGCCATCGCCTCGAGCTGGTCGTGGGTGACGTAGACGGTGGTGGCGCCGATCCGCAGATGCAGCTCGCGGAGCTCGCGCACCATCAGGTCGCGGAACTCGGTATCGAGCGTGCCGAGCGGCTCATCCATCAGGAACGCCATCGGCCGGCGGACGATGGCGCGGCCGAGGGCGACGCGCTGCCGGTCGCCGCCGGCGAGCCGCGACACCGGCTGATCGAGCAGGTGGGCGATGCGGAGGAAGCGGGCGGTTTCCTCGACCCGCTGCCTGACTTCCCGCGCCGGCACGCCCTGGCACTTCAGCGGGAAGCCGATGTTCCTGCGCACGTTCATGTGCGGGTAGAGAGCGAACAGCTGGAAGACGAAGGCGATGTCGCGCTGGGAGGCCCGGTTGAAGGTGACGTCGTTGCCATCGAGCAGGATCTGGCCCGAGGTCGGCAGCTCGAGCCCGGCGATCATCCGTAGCGTCGTGGTCTTGCCGCAGCCGGAGGGGCCGAGCATCACGAAGAATTCGCCGTCGGCGACGGTGAAGCTGGAATCGCGGACCGCGACGAAATCGCCGAAGGCCTTGTGGAGATGCTCGACGCGGATTTCAGCCATCGCGGATCAATCGACAAAGTGGCTGACGACGACGAACATCGCCGTGCCGAAGAGAATGGTGGCGAAGGACCAGCCGTAGAGGAACATCGAGAACGGCTGCATGAGCATGACCACGCCGAGAGCGATGATCACCGTCGCAGTGTTTTCCCAGGGCCCGCGGCGGAAGTATCGGGCCGCCGGGTGGACCGCGTACTGGTCGAGCGGCTCCTGGCCCATGGCGGCATGCGGCGGCACCGGCAGCGTGTCGGCGGCCCGCTCCTGCGCCGGGTCCATGGTGGCGTCGATGGAGTAGGGGTTGGTCGGGCGATCGTGGGTCATTTGCGTACCGCGCCGAAGGTGATGCCGCGCAGGAGGTGCTTCCGGAGCAGCACCGTGAACACGAAGATCGGGATCAGGAACAGCGTCGTTCCGGCAGCGACCGCCGGCCAGTCCTGTCCGCCCTCGCCGATGATGAAGGGGATGAAGGGTGGCATGGTCTGCGCGGTGCCGGAGGTGAGCAACACCGCGAAGGCGTACTCGTTCCAGGCGAAGATCAGGCAGAAGATCGCGGTCGCGGCGATGCCGGTCGCGGCCTGCGGCAGTACGACTTTCACAAACGCGTGGAGCCGGGAATAGCCGTCGATGAGGGCCGCCTCCTCGTATTCGCGCGGGATCTCGTCGATGAACCCTTTCAGCAGCCACACCGCGAGCGAGACGTTCACCGCCGTGTAGAGGAGGATCATCCCGAGTTGCGTGTCGGAGAGTCCGATCGTCCGGTACATCAGGTAGATCGGAATCGCCACCGCGATCGGCGGCATGAAGCGCGTCGAGAGGATGAAGAAGAGAAGATCGTCGGCGAGCGGCACCTTGAAGCGCGAGAAGCCGTAAGCCGTGATGGTGCCGAGGAAGACCGCGAGGAAGGTGGAGCCGAAGGCGATGACGATCGAGTTGATGAAGCGCGGGATGACGTTGGACGGCCCGGCGATCACCATGTTGCGCGAACGGACGACGCGGTCGCATTCGGTCTCGGCCGGCGGCAGTGCGGCGATGTACTCCGGCGTCTGCCGGGTCCGGGTCGTGAACAGGTTGCAGTAGCCCTCGATCGAGGGCGTGAAAATCAGCTTCGGCGGATAGGCGATCGAATCCGGCGGTGTCTTGAAGCTGGTCATCACGATCCAGACCAGTGGAATGATCGTGACCAGCGCGTAGACGATGACCAGCGCGCCGGCGATGGTTTTGCTGGCGCCACTCGGGGCGACGACGGAATGGGCCTGGTCGGAAGTCGCGCTCATCGCTGCTTCACCCGGTTGAGCGCCTTGACGTAGATGTTGGCGAGGCCGAACACCGCGACGAAGAGGATGATCGCGAGCGCGGAAGAGTAGCCGGTCTTCCAGCTCTCGAAGGCCTCGCGCTTCAAGGTGATCGAGGCGGTTTCGGTGGTCGAGCCCGGTCCACCGCCCGTGAGCAGGTTGACCATGTCGAACATCTTGAAGTTCTCGATGCCGCGAAAGAGGACGGCGAGCATGATGAAGGGCAGCGCCATCGGCACCGTGATCGACCAGAACTGCCGCCACCGCGAGGCGCGGTCGACCTCGGCCGCTTCGTAGATGTAGTCGGGGATCGAGCGGAGCCCGGCGAGGCAGATCAGCATCACGTAGGGGGTCCACATCCAGACGTCGACGAGCACGATCGCCCAGGGGGCGAGCGAGACCTCGCCGAGCATCTGGAACGCGGCGGGATCGCCGCCGGTGAAGAAGGTGATGGCGTAATTGAACAGCCCGATCTGCGGCTGGTAGATGAATTTCCAGAAATTCCCGACCACTGCCGGCGACAGCATCATCGGAATGAGGATGACGGTCGTCCAGAAGGCGTGGCCGCGGAACCGCCGGTCGATGAGATAGGCGAGGGCGAAGCCCAGTACCGTCTCGATCGCCACTGTCCAGAAGACAAAGTGAGCGGTCACCTGCATCGAGTGCCAGATGTCGGGATCGCTGAGGATGTTCTCGTAGTGCGTCGTCCCCAGCCACACGATCGGCGCGTTGGGCCGGTTGGCCTTGTAGCTCGTGAACGACAGATAGATCGTCCAGAACAGTGGAAAGATGTTGATCGCGAGCAGGAGCGCGATCGTCGGGCTGATGAACAGCCAGGCAATGGCGCGGTCGGACAACGAGCGCACGCGCCGGGCCACGGTGGGCGGGGTCGCTTCCGCGACACGGTCGGCAATGCTCGCTTTGGCCGAAGTCTCGGTCATGGCCTCAGGGTCCGGCGGGGTCGCGCTTCGTGTCGGTTACCCCGCGCCCCGGCGCATGGTCTGCCGGGGCGCGGGCGCTGCGGTGCTTGGGAGACTACAGCTTTCCTTCGCTCTCGAAGACCTCGGTCCAATCCTGGACGAGCTCGTCGAGGGCTTCCTGTGCCGTGCCCTGATCGGCGACGACGTAGTCGTGGACGCGCTTCTGCATGGCCTGCAGCAGCTCGGCATAGGCAGGCTCTGCCCAGAAGTCCTTCACGATCGCCATCGAGTCGAGGAACGTCTTGGCGTAAGGCGAGCTCGCCTGGAACTCCGGCGACTCGAGCACGGCGATCGCGCACGAGAAGCCGCCGAGCTCCATCCACTTCTTCTGGACGTCGAGGCCGACGAACCATTTGATGTAGGAGAGGGCTCCATCCATGTTGTCGGTGTTGGCGAGCACCGAGATGCCCTGACCGCCGAGCTGGGCGAAGTGACCGGCCGGCCCTGCCGGGTTGGGGAAGTAGCCGACCTTGTCGCCGCCGACGTTCTCGTCCTTGTAGAGGCCGGGCCAGGTGAAGGCGAAGTTCATGTGCATCGCCACCTGGCCGGATTTGAAGGCGTCGATCGATTCGCCCATGTAGACGTTCGAAGCGCCCGGTGGCGTGCAGCACTGGTAAAGCTTCTTGTAGAGTTCGAGTCCCGCCACGGCGCCGGGCGAGTTGACGAAGCCCTGCATGTCGTACGGCTTGTCGGGATTCTGGTACTCGACGCCGTAGTCATAGAGGACGTTGGTGACGCCCATCGTGATGCCTTCGGAGCCGCGTTCGGTATAGATCGAGGCGCCGTAGACCGTCTTGCCGTCGATCTCCCGGCCCTGGAAGAACTCCGCGATCTGCATCAGCTGGTCGTAGGTTGCCGGCGGGCCGAGGTCCCAACCGTACTTCTCCTTGAACTCCTTCTGGAGCTCGGGCCGCTCGAACCAGTCCTTGCGGTAGGTCCAGCCGACGACGTCGCCCATCGCCGGGAGCGCCCAGTAGTTCGGGGAGCCCTTGGGCCACTCCGAATAGCCGAGCACGGTCGCCGGCAGGAAGTCATCCATCGAGATGCCTTCCTTCTCGAAGAAGTCGTTCAGCTTGACGTAGTAGCCGTTCTCCGCCGAGCCGCCGATCCACTGCGAGTCGCCGAGGATCAGGTCGCAGAGCTTGCCGCCCGAGTTTAGCTCATTGAGGAAGCGATCGGCGTAGCTGGTCCAGGGCACGAACTCGAACTTCATCGTCGTGCCGGTCTCGGCGGTGAAATCCTTGGAGAGCTCGACCAGCGCGTTGGCCGGGTCCCACGCCGCCCAACACAGCGTCAATTCCCCGGCGGCGCTTGCCTTCTCTACCGACGCTGCGGACACGAGCGCCGCCGCGGTAAGCCCCGTTGCCAGGGCAAGCAGCTTTTTCATCGAAAATCACCTCCCTTTTGTGAGCCAAGTGCACGTCCGGCCCGCAGGCGCAGCCCGTGCGTAATCAGGCCGCGAGGCGGCGCTGAAGGTCGAATTTCCCTCTCATTTTCCGGGGCTGGTCCGGTCCTCCCGAACCGGATCATGTTTAGTATTCGTGTTTAGTAGAAACCAATTCACTAAACACGGCAAGGCCTCTCCCATACTGCGACGCAGCAATTCCTTGCTGCGTCGCAAGGGCGGCTCGCGATTGCTTTTCCCCCATGGCTCGGTCCAAACAGCGGGCGTCGGGGAATGCGTCGGGAGCAGGATCGGGGATGTCGCAGGCGAATGGCGCTGGCGTGCGTGCGGAAGACGGCCCAGCGATCGTTGGTGTCGACATCGGTACCAGTTCGATCAAGGCGGTGGCCTTCGATCGTGCCGGACGGAAACTTGCGACGGCCTCCCGGCCGACACCGCTGACCCGAACCGCGACCGGCGGCGAGCATTATCCCGACACCATCTTCGCCACGGCCGTCTCGGCACTGGCCGAGGTTGCCGCCGGCCTGGACGGTCGCCCGGTCGCCGGCATCGCGGCGACGAGCGTCGGCGAAAGCTGCGTGCTGATCGATGGCGAGGGCAGGGCGGTCGCGCCGTCGATCGCCTGGTACGACCGGCGGACGACGCAGGACGCCGCCACCGTTGCCGCCGCGATCGGGAACGACCGCGTCTTCGCCATCACCGGCGTCGGCGTCGAATTCAACTTCACGCTGGTCAAGCTGATGTGGATGCGGCGGGCCTGGCCCGACGCCTTCGCGCGGGCACGCCGGGTGATGCTGATGGCCGACTGGATCGGCTACCGGCTGTCGGGGGTCGCCGCGACCGACCCCAGCCTTGCGGCCCGCACCCAGTACTACGACGTCGGCGCCAACGCCTGGTCCGAGGAGATGCTCGCCTTTGCCGGAAGGGGGACGGACTTCCCGGCGCCAATTCGCGTCGGCGGCACGGCGCTCGGCCCGCTGAAGGCCGAGGTCCTCGCCGCCACCGGCCTCGCCGGGCGACCCATCGTCGGCGTCGGCGGCCACGATCACGTCGTCGGGGCCATGGCGTGCGGCTTCGATCGCCCGGGCACGCTTGTCGACAGCATGGGTACGGCAGAGGCGCTGCTGCTCGGCACCAATCGCCCGGTGATGGACTGGGACGTGATCCGGCGCGGCTACCTCCAGGCGCCGATCCGGCCGGGCCAGCTCTACTGGATCGGCGGCAGCCTGTTCACGTCCGGCGGTGCGGTCGAGTGGATACGCTCGCTCACCGGCGGCGCCGACCAGGCGAGCCTGATCGCGGAGGCGTCCGCCATCCCGCCGGGCAGCGAGGGCGTGGTGTTCGTCCCCCATGTCGGCAACGGCGTTTCCCCGCCCGATCCCGATCTCAAGGCCCGGGGGGCATTCATCGGTCTCACGCTCGGCGTCAGCCGCGCGGGTCTCTATCGCGCCGTGCTCGAGGGCCTCGCCTTCCAGTCGCGCCTGATCCTCGACGACATGGCGGGGTTTCCCGGCGTGGCGCCTCCGGATGGTTCGCCGCGGCTGACCGGCGGCGGGTCACGCAACCCACTTTTCGTGCAGATCAAGGCCAATGCCTTCGGCCGCCCCGTGACCGTGGTCGACGAATCCGAGTCGACGGCACTCGGCGCCGCCCTGCTTGGCGGAGTGGCGGCCGGCGTGTTCCCGGACGTCGAAGCGGCAGTCGGAGGGGTGGAGCGAAGCGAGACGATCGTACAACCCGAGGCCGAAGTCGCGGAGCGATACGAGGCGCTGCGCGGTACGGTTTTCGAAAAAGCGGGCCATGCGCTCCGGCCGCTCGAGACGGGACTTGCGGCCTGGCGCGGCGACTGACGATACTCGGCGCGCGCGGCGGGACACCGCACGGCCGGTGAGGTACTATGACATCTAAGTGTCAAGAACCGTGTGCTAGCAGCGGCACGAGCTGCACGGGCGGAAACCCGTTTCAGGTCACCACGAGGGGAGTCGGAAAATGAAAGCCAGGTGGACTGCATTGCTGTCTGTGTCGGTGCTCGCGTTGGGCGGATCGTGGGGCGCGGCGACTGCCGAGCCGAGCGAGGAGCTGATCGCGGCGGCGAAGAAGGAGGGCATGCTGACGACGATCGCGCTTCCGCACGACTGGTGCGGCTACGGCGCAATGATCGATGACTTCAAGGCCAAGTACGGCCTCGAGGTGAACGAGCTCAATCCGGACGCCGGCTCGGGCGACGAGATCGAGGCGATCAAGGCCAACAAGGGCAACACCGGCCCGCAGGCGCCGGACGTCATCGACGTCGGCCTTTCCTTCGGTCCCTCGGCCAAGGCCGAAGAACTGCTCATGCCCTACAAGGTGTCGACCTGGGACTCGATCCCCGACAGCGCCAAGGATGCCGACGGCTATTGGTACGGCGACTACTACGGCGTGCTCGCCTTCGAGGTGAACAAGGACATCATCAAGGAAACCCCGCAGGACTGGGCCGACCTTCTGAAGCCCGACTATGCCAACTCGGTGGCGCTGGCGGGTGATCCTCGCGCTTCGAACCAGGCGATCCAGGGCGTCTACGCCGCCGGTCTCGCGGCGGGCGGTGCGGCCGGTGCCGGTGCCGGCGAAGCCGGGCTCAAGTTCTTCGCCGATCTCAACAAGGCGGGCAACTTCGTGCCGGTGATCGGCAAGGTGGCCTCGGTCGCCCAGGGGTCGACGCCGATCCTGATCCGCTGGGACTACAATGCGCTCGCCGATCGCGACACCCTCGACGGCAATCCGCCGCTCGACGTCGTGGTGCCCAAGACCGGCGTCGTCGCCGGCGTCTACGTGCAGGCGATCAGCGCCTTTGCCCCGCACCCGAACGCGGCGAAACTGTGGATGGAGTACCTCTATTCCGACGAAGGCCAGCTCGGCTGGCTCAAGGGCTACTGCCACCCGATCCGCTTCAACGATCTCGCCAAGCGCGGCGTGATCCCCCAGGAGCTGCTCGACAAGCTGCCGCCGGCCGCCGCGTACGAAGCGGCCGTGTTCCCCACCCTCGACGAGCAGGCGGCCGCCAAGGAGGTCATCGTCAAGCAGTGGGACAGTGTCGTCGGCGCCAACGTCCAGTAGACCGGTGACCATCGCTCCGTCCGCGCCCCGGTGCGGGCGGAGCAGCCTTGCAGGCCTGCTGGCGCCCGGCTGGGCCAGTATCACCGGCGGCAGTGACGGGCATGACGGGATGAGAGCGCGATGAGCCGGGAGGCCGAACTTGCCGTCGTGGCGCCGGTGGCCCGAAGCGGGGGGCGCCGCTCATGGGCGTGGCTCGGCATTACCCCCTTCTTCCTGTTCACCGTCCTTTTCCTGATCCTGCCGACGCTCGACCTGGTGGTCGGCGCGTTCCAGACGCCGGACGGCTCCTTCACGCTCGACAACATTGCTCGGCTCAATCAGCCGACGATCGTCAGCGCCTATTGGATCAGCATCCAGGTGAGCGTCGCTTCCGCCCTGCTCGGGGCGCTTGCCGGCTTCGTCATCGCCTACGCCGTCGTCCTCGGCAAGCTGCCGCGCCCGCTCCGGCCGTTCGTGACGACCTTCAGCGGTGTCGCCTCCCAGTTCGCCGGCATCCCGCTCGCCTTCGCGTTCCTGGCGACCCTCGGTCCGACCGGACTGGTGACCGCGCTCCTCGACCAGTACGCGGGCATCAACCTCCGCGCTCTCGGCTTCAATCTGCTGAGCTTCTGGGGCCTCACCATCACCTATCTCTATTTCCAGATCCCGCTGATGGTGCTGATCCTGATGCCGGCCCTCGACGGGCTGCGGAAGGAATGGCGGGAGGCGGCTGCGATTCTCGGCGCGACGCCATGGCAGTACTGGCGGCATGTGGCGTTTCCGGTCTTGTGGCCGAGCCTTCTCGGCGCGACCATCCTCCTCTTCGCCAACGCCTTTGGCGCCGTCGCGACGGCCTATGCGCTGACCGGCAGCTCGCTCAACATCGTGCCGATCCTGCTCTACGCGCAGATCCGCGGCGACGTGCTTCACGACCCGCATCTCGGCTACGCGCTCGCACTCGGCATGATCCTGATCACTGGCCTCGCCAATGTCGGCTACATCTGGCTGCGCCAGCGCGGCGAGCGGTGGATCAAATGAAGACCTCGCGCCTCGGCCCGTGGCTGATCATCCTGCTTGGCGCGATCTACTTCATCGTGCCGCTCATCGCGACCTTCGAGTTCTCGCTGCGCAAGCGCCGCGGCGAGTATTCGTTCGATGCCTACCGCTGGGTCTTTGCCGACAACCGCTTCATCGAAAGCTTCAGCTATTCGACGTTCGTCGCTCTCGTCACCATCCTCGTCGGTGTCGTGCTGGTCGTGCCGGCGGCGTATGCGGTGCGAGTGCGCATGCCGCGGCTCCGGCCGGTGGTCGAGTTCGTGACGTTGCTGCCCCTGGTCATCCCGCCGATCATCATCGTGTTCGGCTATCTCCGGCTCTACAATTCGTCGTCCTGGCTGCCGATGACGTCGAGCCCGCGGGCGACGGACCTGCTTCTCGTCTTTGCCTACGCGACGCTGGCGCTGCCGTACATGTACCGGGCGGTCGACACCGGCATGCGCTCGATCGATGCGCGCACACTCACCGAGGCGGCGCAGAGCCTCGGCGCCGGCTGGCTGACGATCATGCTCCGGGTGATCCTGCCCAATGTCAGGGTGGCGCTGCTCTCCGGCGCATTCCTGACCTTCGCGATCGTCATCGGCGAGTTCACCATGGCGAGCCTGCTCGATCGGCCCGCCTTCGGGCCGTACATGCAGAACATCGGCGCCAACCGGGCCTACGAGCCATCGGCGCTGGCGATCATTGCCTTCGTCGTAACCTGGGCCTGCATGGGCCTGATCCAGCTCCTCGGCCGCGGCCGGCGGCAGAGCGTGGCGGCAGCGTAAGGGGCGGGGACGGAATGGGATTTCTTGATCTCGAAGGTGTGCGCAAGGTCTACGGCGCCAACACGGTCGTCCGGAATTTCAATCTCTCGATCCAGCGCGGCGAATTCATCTCGTTCCTCGGACCGTCGGGCTGCGGCAAGACGACGACGCTCCGGATGATTGCCGGCTTCGAAATCCCGTCGGCCGGAACCATCCGCATCGACGGGCGCGACGTCACCGAGCTCAAGCCGAACCAGCGCAATGTCGGCATGGTGTTCCAGTCCTACGCGCTCTTCCCCAATCTGACCGTCGCCGAGAACGTCGCCTTCGGTCTCAAGGTGGCGCGTCGCCCGAAGGACGAGATTGCGCGGCGCGTCGCCGAGATGCTCGCCATCGTCAAGCTTCCGGAACTTGGCGACCGCTATCCCTATCAGCTCTCCGGCGGCCAGCAGCAGCGTGTTGCGCTCGCCCGCGCGCTGGCCGTGAAGCCGACGGTGCTGTTGCTCGACGAGCCGCTCTCCGCGCTCGATGCCAAGATCCGGATTTCGCTCCGTGAGGAAATCCGCTCCCTCCAGCGCGAGCTCGACATCACGACCGTCTACGTCACCCACGACCAGGAGGAGGCGCTGTCGATGTCGGATCGCATCGTCGTGATGAGCGACGGCCGCGTCGAACAGATCGGCACGCCCTTCGAGGTCTACAACTATCCCGCGACCCGTTTCGTCGCGTCGTTCGTCGGCACGCTCAACATCTTGGACGCGCGGATCGTCGACCCCGCGAGCGGCCGGGTCGTCATCGATGGCCAGGAGGTGATTGCCGGCCGGGGTGTGAACGGCGCCGGCGTCGGCGAGGTTCGCCCGATGGCGCTTCGTCCGGAGGCAATCACGCTCGACGGAGGCAATGGCGACCGAAACCGCATGCAGGGGACGATCGAGGAGGTGGCCTTCCTCGGCGCGGTCGTGCGTATTCGCGTGCGGTTCGGCGAGAACGCCGTGCTGCTCGACACCTTCAACAACCCCGGCGTGGCGCCGCCGCCGCGCGGCTCGAGGGCTGAGGTGAGCTTCGGACGCGACGACCTCCTGCTCCTTCAGGACAGCGCCGCGGACTAGAACTTCACCCGGACTCCGGTCATCGCGGCGACGAGCCGCCGGTAGTCGGCGGCGTCGTCATCGTAGGCATAGCTGCGCACGCCGAGATAGAGCTGGGTCTGGTAGTCGTCGAAATCCTGGACGACGAACGCGCCGAAGGAGAGGCTCTCCGCGCCCGGCGTATCGATGCTGTCGCCGACATAGGTGTCCACGGCAAAGGCGGTCGCGCCAACGTCGAAGAACGCATGCCGGTAACCGAGCTTGCCGTAGAGGTAGCGGCCGTCGATGCCGTCATCACCGGCATTGTATCCGGCGGCGCCGGTAAGGCTGATGCCGCTCGCCATGTGGAGGATCGACGCCGAACCGTCGACCCGGTTCGACGAGCCGGTGTCGGAGTAGGCGGCCGCCGCCGCCACCTTGAAGGGTCCGGAGTCGTGGGCATAACGAACCGCGACGTCCCAGACGTCGCCCCCGGTCACCTCCGGGACGACCTCACGGCCATAGGAGGCGGAGGCCGTCAGGCCGGCGAGGGATGGTGTGTCGTAGCGAACGCGAAGCTTGCGATCGAGGCCGTCGAGATTGCTGAAGGCGTCGGCGACCGTGATCGCAGACAGCCCGGCGTCACCGGCATAGGCGAAGAACTGGCCGCCGGCGAGATCGCTTACCGACGAGTAGCCGACGACGTCGGTGCCGGAGAGATCGACCTCGGCAGTGTTGTTGGAGGCCATGTCGCCCTGGCCGAGCCACAGCGTTCCGAGCGGTTTGCTGCTGAGATAGCCCTCGGCGTGGCGAAGCAGGGCGCCGTGCCCATCCCAGCCGCCACGGTTCAGCTGATCGACATAGTTGGTGGCATACCCGTCATACTCGCCTTCCAGGTCGGCGCCGAGATACGTCGCCGAATTGATCCCGACGTACAGCCGGAGGCCCAGCCGGCTGGAGGCGTTGGAATTGTCGATCGGGCCGTAGCCGAGCGTGGACCGGCCGTCGTCGACCACCAGCAGCGACGGGCTGAACTGGCCGTAGAGTTGCAGATAGGCCTCTTCGTCGCCGACGCGGAGCGGTGGGACCAGGGTGTCGCCGGCGCACGCGGCCCCGCCCGATGCGCCAAGCACCGCGACAACGCCGAGTGTGACAGCAAGGGTCTTCATCGACAGCCTCCTCACCGAAGGCTCTCCCATTCGTGGCCGAATGCAAGCGCTTTCGTGCCGGCGGCCGCCAACCGTTCGGCCGGCGCCGAAGGACATGGGGTCGGGCCGTTGGAAGCCGTCGCCGGGAGAGGTTCAGAAAGCCGCCTCGCCGACCGTCACCAGCGCCTCCGCGACCTGCCCGAAGCTGCGACCGTTCGCGAGCAGCTCGGCGGCAATCGGTTGCCGCCGGCAGGGGCCATCGGGCCGAATCGTGAGCGTGACCGAGACCTCCGCCCGCGGGGCGGCGTCAACGGTCGCTGTCTCGCCCACCCAGCCTTCCGGCCCGACCAGACGGACCGTGAGTGAGGCCGCCTCCGGCAGTGGATTCCGTGCCGTCACCGCGACCCGGACCGGCTCGCCATCGGCCACGAGGATGCGATATGGCCAGATCCAGCCGCCCCAGCCGTCGGCCTCGAAGTGCGGCTCCTCGGCGCCGAGCGGCAGCACCGCGTGGTGGATGCGCTCGAACTCGTCCCCCCACCAGGAGAGCAGGCGGAAGAAGCTGTCGTCGGTGTACATCGGCCGCTGGTGGCCGGAGATGACGATGTCCGGACGCCATTCCGCGAGGAGGGCGGCGCTGTCGCGGAAGCTGTGGGTGAAGCAACCGTTGCGGTAGACCTCGTTGGGGTTGGGCATGACGCCCTCCCAGCTGCCGCCGTCAGGATCATGCCGGGGCCGGTCGAAGAAGTGCTGGTCGCCGGTGTGGACGTAGCGCTTGCCGTCCGCCTCGAAGGCGATGGCGGCGGCGAAGCGGGTGTGGCCCGACATCGGGGCGAGGCGGAAGGTGTATTCCTCCCAGGTGAAGGTCTGGTCCAGCGGCAGCCGGCGATCGATGGTCAATCGCTCCGGCCAATCGCAGGGAAAGCGATGGGCCTCGGGATGGGCGAGGAGGTCGGCAAAGTTCTCTGCCGCCCAGCATTCGGTACCGAACAGCCGGCGGAGCAGAGGCACGCCGGCGACATGATCGTCGTGGAAATGGCTGAGCAGCACGACATCGATGCGATCGACGCCGAGCTGGCGGCGGAGGGCGTCGACGCCGTGGAGCAACGCCCGCCGGCGTGAGCGCATCGGGTAGGCCGGCCACTGCCAGTTCTTGCCGGCCGCAGCGGTGTTGAGCCCGAGCCCGCCGCGATAGCCGTAGTCGATCGCCATCACCTTGCCGCTGTCGCTGAGCAGGTACCACGACGCGGCCTCGGAATGTGGTTCGACCCAGACGTGGTCGGTCACCCGCTCCAGCCGGTCGTCTTCGGCGGCGGCGATCAGCGATCGTTCCAGCGGGCGGAGCATGCAGAGCTGGTGGAGGGAGTCGCGCAGATCCGCGAGAGCGGCATCAGCATCGCCGAGGATCGGCGCTCCGAGGCTGGGGAAGAGGGCGTCCGGCCCCATCCGGCGGAGGACTCCGGCGGAGAAGTGCGCGTTCACCGCGCCGCCGAGGTCGTTGTAGTCGTACTGGAGCGGCGCGATGCGGGCCATGCGGCCGGGCGAGTGGATGGCCTCGCCGGAAAAGACCACTGTCCGGTCGTCGGCTGTCGTCAGTGCGTAGCCGGTGTGATGGGGCGTAACGCCGGGAAGCGGTACGACTTGGAAGCTGAGGCCGGCGACATCGAGCGTCTCGTGGTCGTGGACCGGGGTCACCCGCGCCGGCATGATCGGGGCGAACTGGTCCCAGATGTTGTCGTAGACGATGTAGCTCTGCCGTTCGCGGAAGTGCTGGGCCGGATCGGCAAAGATCTCGGCTTCACCGGTGGGGACACGGACGTCGAAGCCCATCGCCGAGGCGCGGGCGGCGCCCGCGGCGTGGTCCCGAAAGTAGTGCGTGCAGAGAAGGGTATAGGGTGGCTTGAACCGGGCCGCGACGCCGTTGAGCCAGTGCCCGGTTCCGGCGTTGACGAACACCGTGCCGTCCGGTCCCGCTACTGCATAGACGTTGCAGCTGTCGGCACACATTTCGACGCCCGGGACAACCGGCCGCCACAGGGCGTCGCTCATGGGCGCCTGTCCAGGATGGGCAACTGGCGGCGACGACGCGGTTCGGCCTTCCTAGCGATCATGGCTTTGTCTCGAGTGATGGCGCCGGCGCGGCAGCATGGCGTCAGCCTACGGCGATACTCGACGCGTAATCAACGTGGATGCCGAGGCGGGATTGCTGAGATGGTGGGCCGGCGTCTGACGATTTGAGTGGAGAAGGCGACGGCTCGGGGTGTGCTCTCACGATGCCCGGAGCCGCTTCTCCAGTTCTGCAGCGGGCATTGGGCGGGCAAAGAGATAACCTTGCCCCAGATCGCAGCCGAGCGTCTTGAGGGTCGCGAACTGCGACTCGGTTTCGATACCCTCGGCGATGACATCCAGTCCAAATCCCTGGGCGAGATCGATCACGGCCTTTACGATCGTCGCGTCTTTGGCGTCTTCATTGATGCTTCGTACGAACGACTGATCGATCTTGAGACGCGTGAGGGCGACGCGCTTCAGCATGCTGAGCGACGCATAACCGGT
This sequence comes from Bauldia sp., assembly GCA_020442065.1. Taxonomy (GTDB): domain Bacteria; phylum Pseudomonadota; class Alphaproteobacteria; order Rhizobiales; family Kaistiaceae; genus Bauldia. The sequence goes on along the minus strand of JAGRKZ010000131.1, from coordinate 54,164 downwards.
TCCGAAGTCATCGAACGAGATCCGGACTCCCTCGGATCGCAGTTTTGTCATGGCCTCAAGGGCGGCCGTGTCGTGCTCCAGCACGATGTTCTCGGTGAGTTCGAGTTCCAGACCGTCGGGGGCCAGCCCGGTACGCTCCAGGGTGCCAAGCACGCGGGCCGCGAGGTCGCCGTCACTCAACTGTGCCCCGAACAGGTTGACTGCGACGCAGAACGCGCCGTTGATCCGGTCACGGACATGCGCACAGAAGGCGGCGCCGGTTTCGACCGCCCAGTGACCCACGACCGACGCCAGAACGCTCTGGTCGAGCACGGCGAGGAAGGTCCCTGGCGTCAGCACACCGCGTTCGGGATGGTTCCAGCGCAGCAGCGCCTCCGCTCCGACGATTGCGCCGTCGACCAGGCGGATCTGTGGCTGGTAGTAGAGTTCCAGTTCGCTATGCGCGACGGCACGTCTCAGCTCCTCCTCGCACGCGCGGCGCGCGATGACGGACTGCCGGAAAGCATCATGGAAGACCGTGCACCCCCCCTCGTCGGGATTTCGAGTGGTGAAGGGCGAGGTTGGAGCTGCTGATCAATTCCGATGCGGTTCGTCCATGCCACGGTGCGACGGCCGCACCCACACTGGCGGGCGTCGAGACCGTCCGGTCGTCCACGACAAACGGAGATCGCAGCGCATCGATCAGCGAGTCTGCGATACCGACCGCGGTGCGCGCGTCGGCGATCCCTGGCAACAAGGCTACGAACTCATCGCCGCCCACGCGAGCGATACGGCCACTGTGGCCGACTACTTCCTGCATGCGACGCGCGACGTCCGTGAGGAGCCTGTCGCCGGCCTCGTATCCGAGAAAGTCATTGACCTTGCTGAAGTCGTCGAGCTCGATGGCAAGTACCGCAGCCGGGCCACTGGAGACGGCAGCGTCGATCTGCTGTAGTATCGAGTATCGGTTTTCGACGCCTGTCAGCGTGTCGGTGAGGGCGAGGCGACGGAGTTCCTCGTCCCGCTTCCGCCGTTCGCTGATATCCCGGGTTATCTTGGCATAGCCCAGCAGCTCGCCCGCTTCGGTTCGGATCGCGTCGACGATCACATTGGCCCAGAATTGGCTGCCGTCCTTGCGCTCGCGGAGCGCTTCGGTCTCGAAGCGTCCGGCCTCGGCCGCAATGCGAAGCGCCTTTTCCGGCGCCCCTGCGTCCCGGTCGGCCCTGGTATGGAAGATCGAATAGTGCTGCCCGATTATCTCCTCGGCCGAGTAGCCCTTGATCTTCTCTGCACCGGCATTCCAACTGGTGACGAGGCCACGAGGATCGAGCATGTACAACGCATAGTCGCTGATGCCCTCGACCAGAATCCGGAACTGGCGCTCGCTCTCGCCCTTGGCCAGGTCACCCGCGTTCTCCCGGCGTTTGAGCCGCCGAGCTTCAAGGACCTGCATCGCGACGGCGGCGAGGTCGATCAGGCGTCCGATGTCGGCGCCGGAAAGGGCGGTCCGAGGCTTGACGTCCATGACGTGGAGCGCACCGATCAACTGTCCGGCACGTGACCGTAGAGCCGTCCCGGCATAGAAGCGGACACCGGGGTCCTCCTGAGCCGGCGGACTCCGGTTCAGTCGGGGATCACCGAGCAAGTCTGGTACGACAAGCGGATCCTCGCTCGCCAGGATGTCTAAGTACAAGGACAGGTCATCTGGAACACTGTATGGTTGTGCGTTCTGCCGTGCCTTGAGAGAGTGCCGGTCCCGGCCCAGAAGGCTGATGAATGCTATAGGCGCCTGGAGCGCCTGAGCAGCCAGTCCCTCAATTCGATCAAGCTCGGGCTCAGCTTCGCTTTCAAGAAGGCCGTATTCCTCAAGGGCGCGAGAATGCGTGGCCTCGCGTTCGGCTTCCTGGTCGGCGCGGATACCATGAGTATCCATGTGAAACCAAATGTGTTCTTGGTCTGTGCGAGTCGCCGACCGAAGTCGGAATTCGATCGACGATCAAAGGTCTGTATTGCGGGCTATTATATTAGCAAGAGTTAACCCGAATGACACGAATCTAGGCAAGATCGAGCACCAGCCACCGAACGCCATCGTGGAAGCGTCACGCCACTGCCGCATTTGATGGTACGGTCTAGGCTGGGCGAAACATTGTTGGGGAGTCGCCTCCCGTCATGGTCACGCATTCGATTTGTGCCGTTGTTCTGCTTGCGGCCGGGCTATCCGTGGTTGCGCCGGCGACGGCCGAGCAGTGGCGCATCGTCCCGGAATCCTCGACCCAGATTCAGTACTCGTTTGCGCCGATCGTGAAGCGGATCACGCCGGCGGTGGTCAACGTCTACGCATCAAGGCTGGTCGAGCAGTCCCAGTCGCCGTTCATCTCCGATCCCTTCTTCCGCCGTTTTTTCGGCGGGCCCGACCTCGGTGCGCCGACCCAGCGGGTTCAGCGCTCCCTCGGTTCCGGAGTGATCGTCGATCCTTCGGGCATCATCATTACCAACCACCACGTCATCGCCAATTCCGATGAGATCAAGGTGGCGCTGTCGGACCGGCGCGAATTCGACTGCGACGTGGTGCTGAGCGACCAGCGCACCGACCTCGCGGTACTGAGGATCAAGGACCCGTCCGGCGATTTGCCATTCGCGGAGTTCGGGGATTCCGATCAGCTCGAGGTCGGCGACATCGTGCTCGCGATCGGCGATCCCTTCGGTGTCGGGCAGACGGTGACGAGCGGGATCGTCTCGGCCCTCGCCCGAACCCAGGTCGGCGTTTCCGACTACCAGTTCTTCATCCAGACCGACGCCGCCATCAATCCCGGCAATTCCGGCGGTCCGCTGGTCGATATGTCGGGCCGGGTGATCGGCATCAACACGGCGATCTATTCCCGGACCGGCGACTCCAACGGCATCGGCTTCGCCATCCCCTCCAACATGGTCCGCGTCGTCTCGGATTCGGCCAAGGCCGGCGTCGGCCATGTCCGCCTGCCGTGGCTCGGGGTCAGCTT
>JAGRKZ010000131.1:16501-51074 GCA_020442065.1 Bauldia sp. | reverse complement strand
CTGATCTCGATCGACGGCGTCGACATCGACGATCCGACCGCGGTCAACTACCGCCTCGCCACGAAGGGGATCGGCGCGACCGCGACCCTTGGCGTGGTCCGCAACGCGAAGGAGTACGTCGCCAAGCTGGAGCTCGAGGCTGCGCCGGAGACCGTGCCGCGCGACGAAATCGACCTCGACGGGATCTCGCCGCTGGCCGGGGCGAGGGTGCTGAACCTGTCGCCGGCGGTGGCGGAGGAACTCGCTTATCGCGGGCGGAGCGAGGGCGTTATCGTCGGCGCCGTCAATGGCGGCTCGCTTGCCGAGGAGGCTGGCCTCCATCGCGGCGACGTCGTGATCGAGGTCAATGGCGTCCAGATCGACACCACCCGGCGGCTTGCCGACGTCTGCGCCGATCAGGTCCGCTATTGGGAGATCGTGATCGAACGGAAGGGCCGGCTGATCCGCTCGCGCTTCCGCGGCTGACGCTCAGACATCGTAGCGGAACATCACCAGACCGTCGGTGGGGTCGGCGAACACTGTCTTGGCCGACGAGAAGCCGGCCTCGCGGCCAAGGTCAAGCCAGCCCGACACCGTCTCCGGCAGGTCGCAGGTCCGGATATGGTGCTCGATCTGGCCGATCTCCTCCAGCGTGAGGGTCGTCCAGAGTGGCTCCTGGGCCGCGAGGAAACGACGCACGAAGGCGTCGCGATCCTCGCCGTCGTGGCGCGCCGGCTCGTAGAGCATCAGGAAATCCGACGTGGTGTCATGGATCTCCCGGAGCAGCGTGAGCTTGTCCGCGGTCACGAGGTGATGAAGGGACAGCCCGCACCACGCAATGTCGACCGGCTCGGGGCGATCGCGAAGGGAGGCGACGAAGTCGGCGTGGTCGAGGTCGACCTCATAGGGCACGCCGTCAAGCATCCTTGCGGCGAGCTCGATCGCCGGCTCCGCGAGGTCGATGCCGTGATAGTGCGCGACTTTGGTCCCTTCGAGGGCGCGTCGTGCAAGGCTCGCATCGCCGCAGGCGATGTCGAGAAAGCTGAAGGGCTCGGTCTCGTCCATGAGCGCCGCCCGGAGGACCGCGCCCGCCGCGCGGTGCGCGAGCACGTCAGAATCAACGAGCTTCTGGTACGCGGTCCATTGTTTCTGGAACTGCACCATGGCGTGTTCGTCGACGAGCGTTCCCTCAGGTGCGAACTGATGGATATGGATGCTGACCATGGCCCGACGACCCCCCGGATGATGAAACCCGGGCACCATAGCCGGAGTTGCCGTATATGTGTCTAACGCCGATATCACGTGCACAGCACAGTTCGGGAGTTCACTTTGGTCGCGAAGTCGTCCGCAACCTTGTTTGAGGCGGCCGGGATGGAAGCCGCGGCCCCGCGCCCGCTGGCAGACAGGCTTCGTCCGAGACGCCTCGCCGATGTGGTCGGGCAGGATCACCTCCTCGGGCCGTCCGGCGCGATCACCCGCATGCTCGACGCCGGCTCGCTCGGCTCGATGGTTTTCTGGGGACCGCCGGGTACTGGGAAGACTACTGTCGCCCGTCTCCTCGCCGACACCACCGACCTCGAATTTGTTCAGATCTCTGCGGTCTTCTCCGGTGTCGCCGACCTCAAGAAGGCGTTCGATGCGGCACGCGCGAGGCGGGAAACCGGCAAGGGCACGCTGCTCTTCGTTGACGAGATCCACCGCTTCAACCGCGCCCAGCAGGACTCGTTCCTGCCGGTGATGGAGGACGGCACGGTCACCCTGGTGGGCGCGACCACCGAGAACCCGTCCTTCGAGCTCAATGCGGCGCTCCTGTCGCGGGCGAGGGTGCTGGTGTTCCGGGCGCTCGAACCCGAGGCGATCGAGAAGCTGCTCGCACGCGCCGAGGCGGAGGAAGCGAAGCCGCTGCCGCTCGACGCGGCGGCGCGGGAGATGCTGATCGGGATGGCCGATCGCGACGGACGGGCTTCGCTGACCCTTGCCGAGGAAGTTTGGCGGGCGGCACGGCCGGGCGAGGTATTCGGCCCGGCGGAGCTTCAGGACATCCTGCAACGGCGGGCGCCGATCTACGACAAGGGCCAGGATGGCCACTACAACCTGATCTCGGCGCTCCACAAGTCGGTCCGCGGCTCCGATCCCGATGCGACGCTCTACTACCTCTGCCGCATGTTCGATGCGGGCGAGCAGCCGCTCTACATCGGCCGGCGGCTGGTGCGGATGGCGGTCGAGGACATCGGCCTCGCCGACCCGCAGGCGCTGACGGTCGCGCTGGCCGCCAAGGACGCCTTCGACTATCTCGGTTCGCCCGAAGGCGAACTGGCGCTGGCCCAGGCGGCGGTCTATCTGGCGACTGCGCCGAAGTCGAACGCCGTCTACACCGCCTTCAAGGCCGCGACGCAGGTGGCCAAGGAGGGCGGGTCGCTGATGCCGCCCAAGATCATCCTCAACGCGCCGACCGGGCTGATGCGGCGCGAAGGCTATGGCTCCGGCTACCGCTACGACCACGACGAGCCCGACGCCTTCTCCGGCCAGGACTACTTCCCCGAGGCCCTCGGGCGGCAGACCTTCTACGACCCGCCGGAACGGGGGTTCGAACGCGAGATCCGGAAGCGGCTCGACTACTGGGCGAAGCTCCGCCAGGAGCGCGAGGGGAAATGAGCGCCTCGCCCCGGTTCGGGAGGCGCGCCCGGCGGCGCTCCGGCGGATGATCTACTTCGCCTACGGCTCAAACGTCGACCCGGTGCAGTGGCGGCAGCGGTGTCCCGGATCGGACGTGGCCGGCGTCGCCCGGCTCGCCGGACATCGCCTCGTCTTTCCGCGCCGCTCGCCGGTTCGGGGCTGCGCCGTGGCGAGTGTCGAGCCTGACCCTGCCGGGATGGTCTGGGGCGTCCTCTATCGCATGGCGGCGGACGACCTTGCCGCGCTCGATGCACGGGAGGGCTATTTTCCGGACCGTCCCAAGGCGTCCCGCTACCGCCGGGTTGCGGTGACCGTGACGGCGCTGGAGGGGCGCCAGGTGGACGCGCTAACCTATCTCGCGATTCCCTCGCCTGATCCGGGCTTGCCGTCGGCCGCCTATCTGCGCCACATCGTCGACGGCGCCGTCCACCACGGGTTTCCGGAGGCCTACATAGCGATGCTGAGGACCCTGCCGGCCGGAGTGAGCGGTTGATGCCCTGGCTGCTGGTCTTCCTCGGCGGCGGCTTGGGCGCGGCCGCGCGCCATGGCGTCAACCTCGCCGCGGCGCGACTGATCGGCATCACCTTTCCGTGGGGCACGCTCACGGTCAACATCGTCGGCTCGCTCCTGATGGGGCTGATCGCCGGCTGGCTGGCGCTGAGGGCCGGCGCCGGGTGGTCGCAGCACCTCCGCCTGTTCCTGACCACCGGCTTTCTCGGCGGGTTCACGACGTTCTCGGCCTTCTCCCTCGACGTGGCGCTGTTGTGGGAGCGGGGAGCGCACGGCACCGCCGCACTCTACGTTGCAGCCTCGGTGGCGTTCGCGGTTGCGGCGCTCTTCGCCGGGCTGTGGCTGATCCGCGCCGTGTCGTGATCCACGGAGCTCGTGACAAGCGCGGGGCGGGGCATTAGACCGCTGCCATGGCGAAGGTCGAGACGGTCACCGTGACATCGGACGAAGCGGGCATGCGCCTCGACCGTTGGTTCCGCGCGCGCTATCCCGAGCTGGGCTTCGGGCATCTCCAGAAGCTGCTGCGCTCGGGCCAGGTGCGGGTTGACGGCGGCCGGGCCAAGACCAACACCCGGCTGGAGTCCGGCCAGTCGGTGCGGATTCCGCCACTGGGCGGTCCCACCGCGGTCGAGGTGGCCGAGGCGGGCGTCTCCGCCGCCGACAGACGGGTTGAGATGGCGGAGCGGCCGCGCACGCTCGTGAAGGGGAAGGGCGGCGACGGTGCGGCCCGCGAGTCCGACGACGCGCGCATGTTGCGTTCGCTGCTGCTCTACGATGACGACCAGGTCTTTGTCTTCAACAAGCCTGCCGGCCTTGCCGTCCAGGGCGGCTCGGGGCTCAGCCGCCATGTCGACGGCATGCTCGAGGCACTGCGCGACGGGAAGGACCAGAAGCCGCGCCTGGTGCATCGGCTCGACCGGGCGACGTCCGGCGTCCTCGTCGTCGCGCGGACGCGGCTCGCCGCGCAGAAGCTCGCCGCCTCGTTCCGCTCGCGGGCGACGAAGAAGATCTACTGGGCGCTGGTGAAGGGCGTGCCGAAGCCGCGCCAGGGCCGTATCTCGACCTGGCTCGCCAAGGAGGACGGGCCGGAAGGGGACCGGATGCGCGTTGCCCGGCATGGGGACGACGAGGCCAGCCACGCCGTCTCGCTCTACAACGTCGTGGAGCAAGCGGGGCAGAGGCTGGCATGGCTGACGATGCGCCCGGTGACCGGCCGCACCCACCAACTCCGGGCACACGCGGCCCACATCGGCCATCCCATCATCGGCGACGACAAGTACTTCCACGCCGAGCCGGACTGGGATTTTCCCGGCGGCATGCAGAACAAGCTCCACCTCCACGCCCGGCGTATCGTCATTCCGCATCCCTCCGGCAAGGGTGTGATCGACGTGACCGCGCCCCTGCCGCCGCACATGCAACAGAGCTGGAACCTGCTCGGCTTCGATGCCGACCGCTTCGACGCGGCTGGAGACGACGACGGCTAGGCGCGCCCGGCTCCTGTCGCGCCTCACGTCCTTTAGCGTCTGGCACCCACCATCCAGCATGCCGCGACGAAGCGCACGTCAGGACCGTGGACGTAGGGCTCGAACGCCGTCCGCACGGCAGCGGTGACACGGGCGCGGGTCGCTTCATCCGCCTCGCGCAGTGCAGCGCCGACCGGGCCCAGATGGCCGGCGAAGCGCGCAAGGTCGGCTGCCGCGAACCGGCACGCGACGTCGAGGGGCGCGATGTCGATGTCCCGCCACCCCGCGGCGTCCAGGATTCTGGCGACATGGTTCCGATCGGTGAACGCGAACTGCCCGGGGCCGTCGCGGCGACGGGGCGGCAGGTGGGGCAGGAGCGGGGCCGCCGCCCGCTCGGCCGTCGTCATGAAGGGATTGTCTTCAGGGTCCCGCCAGGCGACGAAGCGGAGCTCGGCCGAGCTCGTGCCGGCGCGTCGGAGGTTGGCGAACGCCATGACCGGGTCGGAAAAGAACATCACGCCGAACCGCGAGATGATCCGATCGAAGCTGTCCGGCCCGAACGCATGGCATTCGGCATCGGCGCACACAAAAGTTGCCGGCGATCCGAGCCGCGCGGCACGGGCCGTGGCGGCCGCAATCAGCGGAGCCGAGATGTCGACACCGACGCTCCGGCCGCCTCCTCCGAGCCGCCGCGCCATGGCGATAGTGGTGGCGCCGGCGCCGCATCCGACGTCGAGGACGGCTTCGCGCGACCCTTCGGGAATGGGCTCGGTCAGAAGCGCTTCGAACGGTTCGAACATCGCGTCAAGGGCCGGCTGGGCGGCCACCCAGGCATTGCCGGCGGCGCCATTCCAGATGGCGTTCTGGGTTGCTTCGATCGTGGTCTCGTTGGTCACGGGATAATCTCCTGCTTGTGACAAAGGGCGGGAGGGGGCACTCTGCAAACTCAAGTCCACTTGAGGTCAAGATGCGTGATCTCGATATCGCCGAAGTCGCTGCCCGTACCGGGGTCGCCGCCTCAACCCTTCGCTTCTATGAGGAGAAGGGGCTGATCGCCGCGGTTGGGCGACGCGGTCTCCGCCGGCTGTTCGATCCGGCAATCCTTGACCGGCTGGCGTTGATCGCCCTCGGCCGTGCTGCCGGATTCACGCTGGACGAGATCGGCCAGATGCTGCGCGACGACGGCCCCCGCATCGATCGCCAGATGCTGAAGGACAAGGCCGATCAGATCGACAGCACCATCCGCAGCCTTACCACCGTGCGCGAAGCCCTCCGCCATGCGGCGGTGTGCCAGGCGCCGAGTCACATGGAATGTCCCACGTTCCGCCGCATCCTGCGTGCGGCGTCGGCTGGGGCATTCAGCGACAGAAGGCCGGGCGCGGCGCGGCCGAGGCCTCGCCGCCGCGATTGAACCGGTCCCTCCGCTGGTCTAGGTCAAGGCCTTGCCAGGCGCCGCATGCGCCCCCGCCTTCGAATCCCCGAGGCCGACATGAGCGACGACGGAAATCCCATGGCGACGGCGCAGCGCCTCGCCCGCCCGCCGCTCCCCCGGCGGTTCTACAGGGAGGCCACGGCCGGCCCGCATGAGGCAGGCTTCGCCGTGCTTCTCGACGGGCGGACGGCCAAGACCCCCGCCAAGCGTCCGCTGGCGGTGCCGAGCGCGGACCTTGCCGCCGCGCTTGCCGCGGAGTGGGAGCAGCAGCGGGACATCATCGATCCCGGCACGATGCCGGTGACGCGGCTGGTCAACGCAGCCATCGACCGGGTCGCGGTCGAGATCGACCGGGTGCGGGACGACATCGTCCAGCACGCCGGCAGCGACATGATCCTCTATCGCGCCGAGGGCCCGACACCGCTCCTCGAGGTCGAAGAACGGCTGTGGGGTCCGATCCTCGCCGGTGCCGAGAAGGCGCTCGGCGTCCGCTTCGTCCTTGCCGCCGGCGTCGTTCATGTCGAGCAGGATCCGGCCGTGTTCGAGGCCGTGGAACGCGCGGTCCGGCCCCTTGGTCCGCTCGCGGTCGCGGCGCTGCACTCGATGACGACGCTGACCGGCTCGGCGCTGATCGCGCTCGCGGTCGCGCGCGGCGAGGTCACGGCCGAGGAAGCATGGGCGGCCGCGCACGCCGATGAGGACTGGCAGATGTCGCAGTGGGGCCTCGACGAGGCGGCCCTCGCCGAACGTACCGGGCGGTGGCGCGAGATGGCGGCGGCCGTGCTCGTGTTCCGTGCCGACACCGGCGCCTGATCCGTGCGGACTGTGCTATGCACCGTGAACGATAACGAGGAAGGGGTGGGGACCACTCGATGAAGGAGATCCTGCAGGAGCTGGAGCAGCGACGCGGACGTGCCCGTCTCGGCGGCGGCGAAGCGCGCATCGAAGCCCAGCACGCGCTCGGCAAGCTGACCGCGCGGGAACGGATCGAGGTCCTCCTCGACGAGGGATCGTTCGAGGAATACGGCATGTATGTCGAGCACCGCGCCACCGACTTCGGCATGGCCGAGCGGAAGATCGCGGGTGACGGGGTGGTGACCGGCTGGGGCACCGTCGAGGGCCGTCCGGTCTATGTCTTCGCCAAGGACTTCACCGTCTTCGGTGGCTCGCTGTCGGAAGCGCACGCCGAGAAGATCTGCAAGATCCAGGACATGGCGCTGAAGGCCGGGGTCCCGATCATCGGCCTTTATGATGCCGGCGGGGCGCGCATCCAGGAGGGCGTCGCCGCGCTCGGCGGCTATGCCGAGGTGTTCCAGCGCAACGTCCTGGCGTCTGGCGTCATCCCCCAGATCAGCGTCATCATGGGGCCGTGTGCGGGCGGCGACGTCTACTCGCCGGCGATGACCGACTTCATCTTCATGGTGCGCGGGACGAGCTACATGTTCGTCACCGGGCCGGACGTCGTGAAGACCGTGACCAACGAGACCGTCACCCCCGAGGAACTCGGCGGCTCGGTGGTGCATACGACGCGTTCGGCCATCGCCGACGGCGCCTACGACAACGATGTCGAGGCGCTTCTTGAAATCCGTCGTCTGGTCGGGTTCCTGCCGCTGTCGAACCGCGACTCCGCGCCCGAGAGGCCCACCTTGGACCCGGCGCAGCGGCGGGAGATGTCGCTCGACCGGCTGATTCCGGACAGCGCCCACAAGCCCTACGACATCAAGGAGCTGATCGCGATGGTCGCCGACGACGGCGACTTTTTCGAGATCCAGCGCGACTTCGCCCGCAACATCGTCACCGGCTTCGGCCGGATCGAGGGCAGCACGGTCGGTTTCGTTGCGAACCAACCCATGGTGCTGGCGGGCGTCCTCGATTCCGATGCGTCCCGGAAGGCCGCCCGCTTCGTACGGTTCTGCGACTGTTTCAACATCCCGATCGTCACCTTCGTCGACGTTCCCGGCTTCCTCCCCGGTACCGCCCAGGAGTATGGCGGCCTCATCAAGCATGGCGCCAAGCTGCTGTTCGCCTACGCGGAGGCGACCGTGCCGAAGATCACCGTCATCACTCGCAAGGCCTACGGCGGGGCCTATGACGTGATGGCCTCGAAGCACCTTCGCGGCGACGTCAACTACGCCTGGCCGAGCGCGCAGATCGCGGTCATGGGGGCCAAGGGGGCGGTCGAGATCATCTACCGGAAGGAGGCCGGCGACGCCGACCGCATCGCCGAGCGGACCAAGGAGTACGAGGCTCGTTTCATGTCGCCCTTCGTCGCCGCCGAGCGTGGCTATATCGACGAGGTGATCATGCCCCACGCCACCCGGGCCCGCGTTGCCCGCGCGCTCAAGCTCCTACGGCGGAAGCAGCTCGCCAACCCCTGGAAGAAACACGACAACATCCCGCTCTAGCCCGAATCCGACGTGATGCCTCGACGATGCCACCGGACGTCGTCGCGGAGTCACAGGTTCTTACGATTTCTTGGTTCGTCGGGCGCCGGCGGCTACCGCGAGTGCCATCGCCAGGGAGAGCGTCGCCGAAAGCGAGCGGAAGCCGGCGTAGTCGGCCTCGACGATCTCGATCCGAACTTCGGCTGCAGGGGCGAGTGGCGAAAGAGGGCTGTCGGTGATGGCCACGACGGGGACTTTGCGGCCGGCGGCCGCGGCGGCGAGCTCGACCGTGGTCGGCGTATAGGGCGCAAAGCTCACCGCAACCAGAACATCGCGCTTGCCGACGCCGGCAAGCTGCTCCGGGCCGAGCGCCGCGATCTGGTCGACCAGGGCGACCCGGAATCCCAGCTTGCCAAGTGCGTATGCGAGATAGGCTGTAACCGGAAAGGCGCGGCGGAGCCCCAGGAGGTAGACGGTATCCGCCGTCGCGATCAGCGCCGCCGCCCGCTCGAAATCCGAAGGGGCAACGGCAGAACGCAGTCGCTCGATCGAGGCGATGGCGCTCTCGGCGAACCCGTCGAGGAGACCGACCCCGCTGCCGTGCTTGACTTGAGCGGGGGATGAAATACGGGCCAGGCGCTCGCCGTAGTCGGGCCATCGCGCCTTGAGCTGGGCGCGGAACACCTCCTGAAGGTCGGTGAAGCCGGCGTACCCGATGGTCTGAGCAAAACGGATAAGGGTCGAGGGCTGGACCTTGGCCTGGGCGGCGACGCTCGCGACCGTACCGAAGGCGATCTCATCCGGATTTTCGAGGGCGAAGGCTGCGACCTGAACGAGACGCTTGGGCAGATCGCGCTTGCGGGCGATCAGGAGATTCTTGAGCCCCTCGTAGTTGCGGGGCGGACACGCCGTCTGACCGTCCACCGCTTCACCTCGGCGGAGTGGGAAGGGGAAACGGGCGGGGAAGCCCCCGCCCGTCCTGTGTCACGGACCTGTCTAGCCGCCGATGCAGGTGTCGGCGGTGTCGGGCGTGCAGACGTCCAGGCCGGTGTAGGTCGGGTCGGCCGGGGCCGGCTTGCCTTCGGCCATGTCCTTGATCGCGTAGATGACCTTGTAGCCCATCTCGAACGGACGCTGGCCGACCTGGCCCGCGGACAGACCTTCCTTCATCAGGTCGATCTGGACGGGGAGGGTGTCGGCGACGACGAGCGCCAGCGAACCATCGGCGATCTTGTCCTTGTACTTGGACGCAACCGCGCGGTAGGCGTCCGGCACGAACTGCGGGAAGCCACCGGTCGGGATGAAGGCATCGAGCTCGGGATACTTGATCAGGATGTCTTCCATCTGCTGCACGGACAGCGGGAAGTCGTCGTTGGTGTAGAGCGGGCAGCCATCCACCTCGGTCCAGCCGTTCTGGCCGGTGAGGCGCTCACCCGGAGATGTGGTGCCGGACATGCCGCCGAGCGTGTCGCGGATGCCCTGCATGCGCTCGTTGTGGTTGGCCGCCGCCGCACCGCCCGACTGGATGCAGATCGTGCCGCCGTTCGGCTTGATCCCCTGGGCGAGCTTGGCGAGGTTGACGCCGATGTCATAGTTGTGCGTGCCGATATAGGCGGTCCGCAGATCGGCGTTCTCCGGAAGCAGGTCGGAGTCCCAGGTCAGAACCGGGATGCCGGCTTCCTTGGCGGCCGGCAGCACGCTCGCCATTGCGGCGGCGTTCGATGGAGCCACGCCGATGCCGTCAACGCCCTTGGCGATCAGGTCGGCAACGATCTGGACCTGCTCGTCACCACCGCCGTGCTCGGGCGGGCCGGTGAAGAAGCACTCGACCTTGTCGGCGCCGATCTCCTCGACCGCCTTCTCGCAGCCGAACTTGGCCTGGTCGAAGAACGGGTTGTTGAGATTCTTCGGAACCACGGCGATCACGAGCTTGTCCTGGGCCGATGCCTGACCGGCGAAGAACGCGCCGGCCACCATGGCCCCCGCGACGAGCGCGGCACTTGCAAGCAGTCTGTTCATTTCATTCCTCCCTTTAGTGAAGTTACGGGCGCCAGGACGTGGCCGTCCTCACGCACGCCTGCGTCCGCGGATCTTTTCGAGAAGAACCGCGAGAACGATGAAGACGCCGACAAAGGCGCCCTGCCAGTTCGAATCGATCCCCTGCATCAGCAGGCTGTTTCGGATGACCTCGAGCAGCGCGGCGCCGACCACCGCGCCGTAGGTGCCACCTTCGCCGCCCATCAGGTTGGCGCCACCAATGACGGTCGAGGCGATGACCCGCAGCTCGTAGCTCGTGCCGAGGGCGTTGATCGCCGACCCCTGCCATCCCACGACGAGGATCGCCGCAATCGACGCCGTCAGGGCGGACAGGATATAGGCCTGTGTCTTGACGCGATTGACCGGCACGCCGGTGAGCCGGGCCGCCTGTTCGTTGCCGCCGATCGCGTAGAGATGACGCCCCCACGTGGTGAACTTGAGAATGACGCCGATCAGCACCGCCAGAATGATGAGCGCCCAGAAGATGTTCGACAGGCCAAGCATCTGCCCCCCGCCGATGATCTTGAAGGCGGCGCCATCCGGACCGAAGTCGTAGATCATCTTGTTTTCGGAGAGGACGATGGCGATCGAGCGGGCGAACGACATCATGCCGAGCGTGACGACAAAGGGCGACAGTCCGGCATAGGCGATCAGGAGCCCGTTGATGAGGCCGGTGACCACTCCGGTGGCAAGCCCTGCGACCACCGCTATGTACCAGCCGTACTGTGCCTGCAGAAGGATGCCGCAGACGACGCCGGTGACGCCCATAATCGAGCCGACCGAGAGGTCGATACCGCCGGTGATGATCACCGCCACCATGCCCACGGCCATGATGCCGATATAGGCGAAGTTGCGGGTCATGTTGTACGCATTTGCCTGCGAGGCGAATGCGTCGGGTTGCAGATAGCTCATCAGCGCGACGATCCCGATGAGCGCGATCGTGACCCAGAACGCCTGGCTGGAGATGACGCGCTCGAACGCCGTTTGTTCCTTGATGCCGACGACGTCCTCGATGCGGATGTCGCCGATGTCCGGGTGGGTTGCGCCAGCTTCGGTGTCAGGCATGCTGGATCGCTCCGGTAATCAGGCCAGTGACTTCTTCCGGGCTCGACTGCACGATCGGCTTCTCGGCGACCTTGCGGCCACGCCGGAGGACCGCGACGCGGTCGCAGACCGCGAACACGTCGGGCATGCGGTGGCTGATGAGGACGATGGCGATGCCTCTGTCCTTGAGGCGTCGGATCAGATCGAGCACCTCGGCCACCTGGCGTACCGATATTGCGGCGGTGGGCTCATCCATGAGGACGATCTTCGCCTCCGATAGCATGGTGCGGGAGATGGCGACGGCTTGGCGCTGACCGCCGGACATCCGGCGAACGAGGTCATGGGGCCGGGTTTCGGATTTCAACTCGCCGAACAGGGCGCCCGCCTTGTCCGTCATGTCCTTGGAGACCAGGAACTTGAGCGGCCAGATGCTGCGCGCGATTTCGCGGCCAAGGAAGATATTGGCGGCTGCCGACAGGTTGTCGCAGAGCGCCAGGTCCTGATAGACCACCTCGATGCCGGCCTCGCGGGCCTCGGCCGGGCGATGGAAGTGCATCGGCCGATCCTGAAGAACCAGCTCGCCGCTCGTCGGCGGGAAGTTTCCGGCGATGATCTTGACCAGGGTCGACTTTCCGGCGCCGTTGTCGCCCATGAGACCGAGCACTTCGCCCGGCTCGAGCTCCAGGTCGACATCGGTCAGCGCCTTGATCGCTCCAAAATTCTTGGAGATCTTGCGCAGCGATAGAACCGGCACTTGGTTGCGTTCCCTCAACACGACAGTTCATTATCGGGATCGTCATTGTATGCGATCCGTTTGGACGCAGAGTAGAATGCTCGTTCTGCGTTGTCCAGCGATCGAAGCACACATTCCATCGTCCCCGCCGTTCGACGAGGTGTTACGGCGAAGCCCGCTTCGACTAAGCTGCTGGGACGGAACCTAGCCCCGGGGAGGCGCGCCTTGCCTGACTTTCCGATCATCGACTCGCATGTCCATCTCTTCGATCCCGCCAACTTGCCCTATGCCTGGTTGGGTAGTGTCCCGGCGATCGCGAAGTCCCATCTCCCCGCCGACTTCGACCGGCTGACCGCGCCGGTAAAGGTCGACGGCATCGTCTTTGTCGAGGTCGACGTCGACGACCCCCGGCACCTGGACGAGGCGATCTGGGTTCAGGGCCTGTCGCAGTCGGAGCCGCGCCTGCGCGGCATCGTGGCGGGCATGCCGCTGGAGCGGGGCACCGTGATCGAAGGCGATATCGCGGAGTATGCGACGCTCGGTCGGGCTCGAGGGGTACGGCGACTGATCCAGAAATATGCCGACCAGCCGGGGTGGTGCCTGCGTCCCGACTTCGTCGCCGCGGTGAAGCTGCTGCCCAAGTACGGACTGAGCTTCGATCTCTGCATCTTCCACAATCAGATGGCGGATACCATCGAGTTGGTCAGGCAGTGCCCCGAAGTGAGTTTCATCCTCGACCACATCGGCAAGCCCGGGATTCGGGAGGGACTGACGCAGCCATGGCGCAGCCAGATGCGGGAGCTGGCTGACTTGCCCAACGTGATCTGCAAGATCTCGGGCGTCGTCACCGAGGCCGACCATCAGGCCTGGACCTACGACGGCGTCGCGCCCTACATCGCCCACTCGATCGAAACGTTCGGCTTCGACCGGGTCGCCTTCGGCGGCGACTGGCCCGTGTCGGAACTAGCGACGCGCTACGCCAACTGGGTCGATGTCGTGGACAAGGTGGTCGCGGGGTCGAGCGAGGCGGATCTCCGCAAGCTCTATCGCGACAACGCGATCCGCTTCTATCGCTTGTAGTGCCTCACAGGAACGGCTCGATGCCGCGCCACACGACGTAGAGCCCGACCACGACCACGATGCCGGCGAAGGCGTAGGAGAGTGCCGGCTGCTTGGCGGCGAGATGGCGGGAGAGGCGGACGCCGGCGATCCCGCCGACAACGCCGCCGAGAAGCAGGAACGCCGCGATCTGCCAGTCCACGAACCCCGACAGCGCATAGTTGCCGGCGGTGGTCGCGCCGAACGCCGTGACCGACATCAGCGACGAACCGACGGCGTTGAGGAGCGGCATGCCGGTCGAGAAGACGAGGCCGGGGACGATCAGGAAGCCGCCGCCGATGCCGAAGAAGCCCGCCATGAAGCCGACCGCCAGCGCGGTCGGGGCGATCCACGGCAGCAGCCTGGGCGCTGATTGCCAGTCGAGGCGGACGGCATTATCGCCGATCTCGGCGCGCCTCCGCGCCATGGACGCGCCAATGGCGATCATGGCGACCCCGAACAGAGTGAGCAGGTAGGCGCCGTCGACCATCTTGCCGACGGTCGAGCCGATGGCCGCGCCGAGGACACCGAACACGGCGAAGGCGATGGCGCAGCCGGTCTTCACCGCGCCGTGTCGCCAATGGGTGAACAGGCCGAAGAGGGCGTTGGCGGCGACGGCAAGGGCGCTGGTACCGATCGCGATGTGCGGATCGGTGACACCGACGACATAGACGAGCAGCGGCACTGCCAGAACCGACCCGCCCCCGCCGATCAGGCCGAGCGAAAAGCCCACCAGGCCCCCCGAGATGAGGGTCAGGATGTCCTGAAGGAGGGTCATCGGGGCGGCTCCGTTGGCGGATCGCTACGCGGCGAGGACGCCCTAGCCCCGTTCCGTGGCGTACCCGGCGCGCCGCCACGCCATGATGCCGCCGGCGAGGCAGTAGGCTTCGCCGTCAACGAGCGAGGCGAGGGCGGCCGAGTTGTTGCGCGTCCGGGCGCCCGAGGCGCAGAGGAAGACCTTGGGGCGATCGCTCGGGGCGTTGATCGCACCGCCGCGGGCAAGCTCCGACAGCGGAGCCGACATCGCGCCGGGGATACGCTCCATCGCCTGCTCGTGGGGTTCGCGCACGTCGATGAACACGGCGTTGCCGTCGAGCAGGGCGTGGGCTGCGGTGGCGTCGATGTCCTTGAGGGTCTTCATGGTCGGTGATCCTGTCCGGTTCGTGTTTGGGGAGGTCAACAGTAGATTTCGCGCAGAGTCGAAAGGAGTCGCTCGGCGGAGGCATCGGCGATCGCGTAGTAAAGGGTCTGGCCGTCGCGACGAAAGCGGACCAGCCCTTCCGATCGCATCAGCGAGAGGTGTTGCGAGAGCGCCGACTGGCTGAGGCCGACGGCCTCGGCGAGCGCGCCCACGCTCATTTCGTTGGCTGCGGCGAGTTTGCAGAGCACGAGGAGACGGCGTTCGTTGGATAGCAGCTTCAGCAGCCGCGCCGCTTCGCCGGCTTGTTCCGCGAGTCTGTCCGAGTTGATCTGCATCACCGCACCGAGCCGGTATATTAGCATTGACTAAATTAGATGTCTCTAATATATGGTGCCGAGCGTCAATTCAAGACTGAAAATGGAGATGCCAATGTCCGGAACGCCAAAACCTGAGGTTCACGCCTTCTTCGACGAGGCGACGAACACGGTGAGCTACCTGGTGTCGGACCCGACGACGAAAGAGGCCGCGGTGGTCGACCCGGTGCTCGACTACGATCAGTCGACCGGGAAGGGGTCGGTGCGTTCCGCCGATGCGATTCTGATGGCGGCGGAGGAGGCGGGCCTCAAGATCGTGTGGGTTCTCGAGACCCACGCACACGCCGACCACTTGTCGGCGGCGCCCTACATCAAGCTCAAGACCGGCGCGCGTGTGGGCATCGGTGAGCACATACGCAAGGTTCAGAAGATCTTTCGCCCGATTTTCAACGCCGAGGATGTGTCGGGCGACGGCAGCGAGTTCGATAGCCTGTTCAAGGACGGTGAGTCGTTCCGGATCGGGAACCTCGAAGGCCGGGTCATCTACACACCTGGTCACACGCCGGCATGCATCTCGTATCACATCGGCGATGCTGTGTTCATCGGCGA
Organism: Bauldia sp.; assembly: GCA_020442065.1. Classification (GTDB taxonomy): domain Bacteria; phylum Pseudomonadota; class Alphaproteobacteria; order Rhizobiales; family Kaistiaceae; genus Bauldia. Next base: position 35,654 of record JAGRKZ010000131.1, on the reverse strand, counting down.
CACCCTGTTCATGCCGGACTACGGAACGGCACGGGCGGACTTTCCCGGCGGGGACGCGCGCGAACTCTACCACTCGATCCAGAAGCTTCTGGCGCTTCCCGGGGATACGCGGGTCTTCGTCTGTCATGACTACAAGCCCGAAGGCCGCGACCACTACGCCTGGGAGACCACGATCGACGAGGAGAAGCGAAACCTGCACATCGCCGGCAAGAGCGAGGCCGAGTTCGTGGCCATGCGCGAGGCCCGCGACGCGACGCTGGCGGCGCCGCTCCTCCTGCTGCCGTCGATCCAGACCAACATCCGTGCCGGCAAGCTGCCGCCGGCGGAATCGAACGGCGTCACCTACTTCAAAATTCCGGTGAAGATCGCGTCGTAAACGCTGCCACGGGCGGTGGACCGCCCGGACGCGAACGTGTAGCTCTGCCGGCGGGACGAATGGTCCCGCCGGTTTTCCGTTTTCAGGACAGGACGAGATGAGGCGAGGCGAGGCAGGCCGGGGAAAGGCCGCTGGCAAACGGGGTGCGTCATGACGCCGGGCGGGCGCCTGGCGGCGGCGATCGAGGTGATCGAGGCCATGGAGACCCGTCACCGGCCCGTGTCCGAAGCCTTGAAGGAATGGGGAATCGCGCACCGTTTCGCGGGCTCGAAGGATCGAGCCGCGATCGGCAACATGGTCTACGACGCGCTGCGGCGCCGGGATTCGAGCCGGTGGCTGTGGCGCGATGCATCGGCGCGCGCGGCGGTGGTCGTCGCCTTCTGCCGATCGCGGGGGCTCTCGGCGGCGGCATTCGACGGACTGGTTGCGGGCGATCCTCATGCGCCGGCGGCGCTCACCGATGCCGAGCGGGACGCACTCGACTCGGCTGACCTCGGCGATGCCCCCGATCATGTCCGCGCCGACGTGCCGGAATGGCTGGCCGGACGGCTCGCGCGCAGTCTCGGTATGGACTGGGTGGAAGAAGGGGCGGCGATGGCCGAGCGACCGCCGCTCGATATTCGCGTCAACCGGCTCAAGGCGGACCGCGACAAGGTGGCGAGGGCCCTCGCCGCCCACGGCGTCGCCGAGACGACGCTGGCGCCCGACGGCCTCCGCATACCGCCGATCGTCGGCGACGGCCGCCATCCCAATCTTCAGGTCGAGCCTGCATTTCAGAAAGGCTGGTTCGAGATCCAGGACGAGGGCAGCCAGGTCGCAGCACTGCTCACCGGCGCCGCACCGGGAGAACAGATCCTCGACCTCTGCGCCGGCGCCGGCGGCAAGTCGCTGGCGATTGCCGCGGCGATGGGCAACAAGGGTCAGATCTTTGCGACCGATTCCGACCGCAGCCGCCTCGCGCCGATCTTTGACCGGATGAAGCGGGCCGCGACCCGGAACCTCCAAGTGCGGCCGGCCCGCGCCGACCTCTCCGACCTCGAAGGACGGATGGACATTGTCCTCCTCGACGTCCCCTGCACCGGATCGGGCACCTGGCGGCGGCGTCCGGACGCCAAATGGCGGTTGTCGGAAGGGGCGCTCGCCGATCGCATTGCCGACCAGGCCCAGCTTCTCGACCAGGCGGTGCGTTTTCTCAAGCCGGGCGGGCGGTTGGTCTACGTGACTTGCTCGCTGCTGACGGAGGAGAACGGCGACCAGCTCGCCGCGTTCCTCGCGCGGACGTCCGGCATGGAGCTGGTTGCGCCCGCCGCGATGATCGACGCGGCGCCGCTGTCCGACGCCGCCAGGGCCGCGCTCCGGCCCTGCGCTGGCGAGATGGGGGTCCTGATGACGCCACGTCGAACGAAGACCGACGGATTCTTCGTCGGGATGATGCGGCGGGGTTGAGAGATTGCGGCGGCGCCGCGTTCGCGACGCCGAGGCTCACGCGCGCCGGGGCGTGACGCCAAAGGCGAGCGCGCCCCTAAACATGAGGTACATCGCGGCCATCTGGATGATGTGGAAGACGTCGCTGCCGTTGAGCCACCCGAACGGCGAAAAGCCGGTGGCGTAGGCGGCGGCGCCGAGGACCGAAATCGCGACCCCGGCGAGAATCCACGGCGAGGCGGCATCGCGCCGGCGCAGCGCCGCAGCGTGGATCGCGACCAGCAACACCATTGCCAGGGCGCTGAACAAGAGCACGTAGCGGAAATCGTCGTGCCCAACGATGGCGAAACCGTACGCGACCGCTCCGGCGAAGAGGACCGCCAACACGGCATAGCCGACGCGCGTGGGGCATGACGCGCGAACCGAACCGATGACAGCAAGGATGGCGAAGAGCCCCGACAGGATCATCACGGCCTTCCACATCCAGAACTGGACGGTATCGGCCAGGACCTGGTGAAAGCCGTGCCAGACTCCACCCACGAACGCTGCGAACGCCGACGCAACGAACGCCCATCCCCATAGGCGCGCGGGGACCCCTGGGCGGGTCAGGAGGATCACGCCGAGGAGAAGGGTGAGCGCTCCCAGGAGGAAGTCGGTCACCAGTGTCGAGAGTTCGCCCACTTGGATTCTTCCCGATTTCGTCGCGGTAGCGCCAAGGGCGCCGATTGCCGTGGCGCTCGGCCAGACCTCCGGCAATCCAGCCTCGACGCCTCTATCGTAGCGAAGATTGCCGCATGGTCGAACCTGCGCAGGACAGTGCGATGCCGACTCTGGCGGCACAGGTCGCCGGCAGCCGAAGAAGGGTGCATCGGCGGCAGCCCGACCGAAAAGACGATCACCATGAGGACGGCTGCGCCGTGCCATTCGAACGCGGCGATCCCGTCGACGGCTTGCGTCACCAGCCAAGGGGAGTCATCGTTACCTGTCACAATTTGCGGGCCCAAGGGAAGGGGCGGCGTAGGGAAGACGTAGTACGGTGGTGTCGAAGGAGTCATTGGTCGCAGTGCGGAGAGGGGCCCTTGCTCAATCGAGAGCCGGCGACCCCGAAGGCGCATTTGAAATCATCTCCGATTGCCTAGCGCAGCACCCTGACGACCTTAGTACGCGGACCGTCTATGCCCTTGTCGAAGATGCGGTTCGCCGGAAGAGCCAGCCCAAGGAATACTGGGAGAAGAGATTCGACATGATCTATCTCGCAGTGGCGAAGGGCATCGCCACGCGCGTCGCGTCCCGGGCGCGTTCGATCGTCGATGTCGGATCGTTCGGTACACCCATCCTCGACTGGTTTCCTGACGTGAAAGACCGCTTTTCAGTGGATCTTGTGAGGCCCTATGCAGGTCCGGGCGTGACGCCGATCACGTCCGACTTCCTGACCTGGGAACCGCCGATGCATTTCGATGTCGCCCTGTGCTTTCAGGTGATTGAGCACGTTCCCGACGCGACGGCATTCGCCAGAAAGCTGCTGGCAATTTGCGATGTGCTTGTCATGTCGGTCCCGTACCTGTGGCCGGAGGACAAGGCCGCCCATCACGTTCATGATCCAGTCGACACGGAAAAGATCTTTGGCTGGTTTGGCCGGGAGCCGAACTATTCATACATTGTCAAAGAGCTCTATGATGAAGAGCGCATCGTCTCGATCTACGACAATCACGCGACCGCCCCCTTGAGCAGAATTGACGAGCGCGCTTTTCGGTATCGGTGGATCCTGCCCAATACGCCATAAGCCCTGCCCCGGAGCGGCGGGTGACGGTTCGCGAGATCTGCCGCCCCAACGGGCTCAGAAGCTCCAGACTCGCGACACGAACCAGAAGGCCGAGATGCTGCCGATCGCATATGCCGCAAGGGTTCGGGCCTTCGGAAGAGGCGTCGTCACCAGGGCCCGCGCGACCGCGAGAATCGCGAGGACGGTGATCACGAACAGGAGTTGACCCGCCTCGACGCCGAGGTTGAAGGTGAACAACGCCAGCGGCACGTCCTTCTGCGGCAGGCCGATGTCGCGAAGCGCGCCGCCAAAGCCGAAGCCGTGGAGCAGGCCGAACAGGAAGGCAATGAGCCACGGGTAGCGGATGGAGATGTCGGTTCGCCCGCGGCCGGCGCGGACGATCTCGGCCGCGACCACGACGATCGACAGCGCGATGGCCGCCTCGACCGGCGGCGGCGGCGCGTTCGCCCAGCCGAGGGCAGCGGCGGCCAGCGTAATGCTGTGCGCCACGGTGAAGGCGGTGATGGTCTCGATCAATGTCCGCACGTTTCGGATCAGCAGAAGCAGGGCGAGGACGAAGAGGAGATGGTCGACGCCGAGCAGGATGTGCTCCACACCGAGCACAAAATAGGTCTCTGCCGTGTTCCAGGCGGAGGGCGCGGCGACCACGGTGTAGCGAGGATTGTCGGGGGTGAGGCGGGCAGACTGCCGGACGCCGTCGCGGTCCTCGAAGTGGAGAAGGGCGTCGGTGTAGGTGCCTGAGAGACCGCCAATAGCGAGCGGATGGCCGGCGAGTCCTCCGCTGCAGGTGGTCTTCCAGGCCGTCACGATCGCATTGCCTGCGTCGCGAACCGTCCGCGGGCCTGCGTCGACGCAGGTTTCGGGCAAAATCACCTCGAGGGCGAGGCGCATCTCGCCGCGGGCCGGCACCTTCCATGTGATGCTGTAGGTCTCCGGAGATGTTTCGGTGATCGCGAGATAGGCGGGACGAAGCTCGTGGGCGGAGGCGGCCGTGGCAAGGAGGAGGAGGCCGAACGCGACGAGCAGCCGGGTCACGCCGCCGGTCATTGCGTCGTTCCCTTGGGTGGTACCGCCGCCGCCTTCAGATCGGGGAGGGGGGCGACAACGATCGTGTAGCGGCTGAGAAGTTCGGCATAGCGGGCGGAGGCGATCTCCTGCCGGCGCTGCTGCTCCCAGTCGCGACGGACGATGTCGACGACCTCCTCAAGAGTGGGATCGCGGGCCGGCTCGCGTTCATTGACGTGGACGACATGCCAGCCGAAAGCCGATCGGATCGGGCCCGTCCATTCCCCGACGGGGGCATTCTCAATGGCGGCGGCGAATTCCGGCCCGATGGTGCCGGCGATCCGCACCGACGAGGTGAGCGGCATCGCTGCGGGCAGCATGGTGCGGTCGCCCAGCGTGTCGGGAGCCGGAGGGTCGTTACCCCGAAGGAGAACAAGAGCTTCGTCTGCCTCGGCCTCCGCCCCGGGCCGGTCGGGATCGAAATAGACCTGGGTGAAGGCGACCCGCGCCGGCAGCCGGTAGGCGTCGCGGTGGGTGGCGAGGTAGGCATCGAGCACGCCGTCGGCGGGCATCAGCTCCTCGGGAGACGGTTCGAGGACGAACTCCATCTTCTGCTGAATCCGACGCCGGAGCACGGTGTCGTCCTGGTCGAGGCCGATCTTGCGGCCCTCGCGGTAGTAGATCTCCTCGCGAACGAAGGTATCGACCATGCTGCGCAGTTCATCGGCGGTCGGGGGTCGCTGCCAGGTGCGCGCAAAGATCTCGGCAATTTGGGCAAGCCGGCCCTCGGAGACGACAATGGTCTCCGGGGCGTTGTCGGCGACCTCGCGGCCGCGGAGGAACTGGTAGCCGGCGAACAGCAGCACGCCGATCACCAGGAACTGAACAAGCGGTTCGCCGATCAGGCGTCGAAGCCAGGCCATGGAGGGCGCGCTTGCCAAAGGGTGCTCAGCTCCCCGGTGTGTACCAGATCGGTGAGGTGTAGGCGCGCTCCTGGAGCTTGGTGGTGACCTCGTCGCCGAGCGTGACGCCAAAGCGCTTGGCGTCGTAGGCCGGCCAGCGCGGCGACGGAATCTCGAGCACCCGGCCATAGTAGAAGGCGCGCTGGGTGGCGTCGAAATCGGGGTCGGTCCAGACCGCGATCAGCTCCGGCGCGCCAATGGTGTTGGTCCAGGTGGCGTTGGCGACGTCGACGGTATCGCCGACGGGGGGCACCTTGCCGTCGGGGCCCGGCACGCGGTCTCCCGACCACGCAACGTCGTAGACCTGCTCGTGGACGTTGCCCTCGGCATCGAGCCAGCCCTTGACGATCTGGTAGCGATCGAGATTGGCGCCGATCGGATCCCGAAGGGCGGCGACGAGGAAGGTCGGCGCCTTGCCCTCGGGAGCCGGGCCGATGTCGCCGCCCATCGGCACGCCACGGGTGTAGCCGATGATCGCCGGGTTGCGGGATGTGGCGTCGGCGGGCGCGAAGTCGAAACCGCCGAAGAAGCGGACGATCATCCTTGTGCCGGTGGTGGCATAGGTCTCGCGGCGCTGCATGGCGTCGAAGATCGACTCGCGGGTGTTCTCGCGCGCCCACACGACGGCATAGCCAGACCCCGAGACCTGCCAGTCGTAGATCGCGCCATTTTCGTTCTTGACGAACGCTTCCTTGGTACGATTGGGACCAGGCTCCTGCGGCACGGTCTTGCCGAAGAAGTTGTCCTCCTCGATCGCGACCAGGCCGGTATGGGCGTCGGTCGAGCCGATCATGCCGAACTTGTAGGGATTCACGCCGAGGCTCGCCTCGAGTTTGAGGCCGTTCTTGAGCGCTGACCGGGCGTATTCGAATTCGAGCATCGCCGGCGTCTTCTTGACGCTGAGATCGAGGTTGCCGACGTCCCAGCGCTCGAAGTCGGCGAATTCGTCGTTCGGCGACAGGAATGGATGGGTCTCGCCGTCGCCCTTGGTCTGCGTGGCTTCGTAGAGCCGTTCCCAGTGGGCGCGGGTAGCGGCGTATTCCTGGTCCATTGGCGCGTCGGTGCCGGGATCGAGGATAGGGAACATGCGACCGTTGGAGAGATTGCCGTTATGGGCGATGGCGAGCACCTGGCCGCCGGTCTTTTCCTCATAGGCCGCCATCCACGTCCAAAGGTCGCGCGGATCGTCGCTCCCCGGTGCGTATACGGTGTAGGGCACGACCTGGCTCGCCTTGTCGCCGCCGTCGCGGAAGATGACGTTGCGGTGGAGGTTGTTGCCCCCGGTGTTGGAGGTCCACTCGTAGCCGATGAAGGCGGTGAAGCGGCCGGGGTCGTTGGCTTCCTCGGCGGCCTTGATGGTCTCGGCCCAGGCCGAGCGGTAGGCGCTCGAATCCGGCGTGTACATCAGTGCCGGCGGAAAGGTGTTCTGCGAGAACGCGGAGATGATCTCGAGGGCGGCCGTCGCCCCCTGGCCGCCGACGACCATGTCGTGCCACTTGCGCCCCTGGGGGTCGGCCATGATCTCGGGCTTGCCGGCCAGCATGTCGGGGAAGAAGCCCATGTTGTCGGAGTGGTCGGCGACCACCAGGAAGTCGAGCGGACGCGACAGTTTGACCGGCTGGCCGGTCGACGAAGTGACCTGGTTGCCCTTGGCAAAGATGTAGGCATCGCGCGGCGCAAGGCGCGCCCCGAAGGCGCCGGCATCCATCGAGAAGGACGTGTGGAGGTGGGTGTCGCCGAACAACGGGAAGGTCGGGAAATTGCGGTCGGCGTAGGGCGAATAGGGTGGCTTGGCGGGATAGACGGCTTCGGCCGCGTCCTTGCTCAAAGAGCCCGAGTCAGTGACATAGGCGTCCTGGGCGAGGGCTTCCGGCGCACCGGCGAGAACCAGTGCAGCGGACGCCAAGAGGGTTGCGCGGAGAGCGTTCATCGACCTTTCTCCCGTTTCTGCTTTTGAGGGGCTGACGGAGGCGGTTGTGCAGGGCGGCTCCCTCCTCTCCCCTTTCTGTGGAGGCTACCTTCGCTGGACCGGCGATACCAGTCATAATTGACAATACGGCGTGGTCAGGCGCGAGCGCAGATATGCGAGATTGACGAGTGGGACACGGTCTCGCAATGCTGGCAACCGCCGCCATCGCCCCAAGCTAAGCCGGCAGGAGCTTCATCCGTGACCCAACCAAGCGGCGCTGAGGTCGGCGAGGAATTCGCCGTACCTGTCCTGTTCGATATTGACGAGCCCTGGAACACGCTCCGGGAGGCGCTCCAGGCCGACGACTCGCAACGGCTCAAGGCCATTTTCGAGGAACTGACGCTCAGCGACGGCCTTCGGGCTCTGCTTCAGTTGGACGTCGATGAGCGCGCAGATGTTCTCGCCGCATTGCCGCCCGAACTCGCCGCCGAGCTGGTCACCGAAGCGCCGAACGAGCAGGCCGTCGAGCTCGTCGAGAATCTCGAGGCGGAAGACGCCGCCGGAATCCTCGAGGAGATGGACTCCGACCTCCAGGCGGACGTCATCGGCGAACTCGACAAGGACGACGCCGAGGCGATCCTTGCCGAGATGGAGCCGGAGGATGCCGCGGAAGTTCTCCGGTTGGTCGAGTACGAGGACGACACCGCGGGTGGCCTGATGATTGCCGAGACGTTTTCGTTTCCCAGCATCGCCACGGTCGCGGAGGTTCTGCGCCGGCTGACCAGTGAAGACGAGGACTTCGAGCGCTATCGCGGACAGCATCCCTACATCGTCGATGCGGACAACCGGCTGATCGGGGTGGTGTCGCTCCGCAATCTCCTCACCGCGCGGCGTTCGAAGCCGCTCACCGAGATCATGGTCGCGCCTCTGTCAGTCGCCACCGGCGCAACCCTCGAGGAGCTTCAGGATCTGCTCGACGAGCATGAATTCCTTGGGCTGCCGGTCGTGGACGACGTCGGGCGCCTCGTCGGTACTGTCTCGCGCTCCGCGGTGGCGGACGCGCTCCTGGAACGATCGGAGACCGAGAGTCTCAGGCGCCAGGGCGTGTTCGGCGATGAGTTGCGGTCGATGCCCTTGCCGCTCCGCTCGCGCCGCCGCCTCGCATGGCTGAGCGCCAATATTGTTCTCAATATCATCGCCGCCAGCGTGATTTCGCTCTACGAAGAGACGCTCGCGGCCGTGATTGCCATCGCGATCTTCCTGCCCATGGTCTCCGACATGAGCGGGTGTTCGGGCAATCAGTCCGTGGCGGTCTCGCTTCGTGAGCTCGCGCTCGGACTGGCCAAGCCCGTCGATGTCTTCCGGGTCTGGGTCAAGGAAGTGTCGGTCGGTCTGATCAACGGAGCGGTGCTTGGGGTTCTCATCGGTCTCGTCGCCTGGCTGTGGAAGGGCAACTACTTCCTCGGGGTGGTGATCGGGGTGGCCCTCGCCATCAACACGGTGATCGCGGTCTCGGTGGGCGGGGTTTTGCCGCTGGTGCTGAAGCGCTTTCATCAGGATCCGGCGGTCGCGTCGGGCCCGCTGCTGACGACGATCACCGACGTTGCCGGGTTCTTCCTGGTGCTCAGCCTCGCCACCCTGATGATGCCGCTGCTCACCCATACCTGACGGAATGGCGATCGCCGGCGCATCCGTCGGGCCAAGCGGCGCGACCCGCGCAGCGCCGAAACCGCCTCGCTCTCTAATCCGGACTTCCGGCCCTCGACGCCCGGGCCTGGAGCGCGCGCACCCAGCTCCAGGCGATGAAGACGCTCAGCACGGCAACGGCGACAGCGCCGGCGGCGAGCTGGAACCGGAGACCGCCCTCGTTGACGGCTACCAGCACTGCGGCAAAGACCAGTCCGCCGAGCAGACCAGCGACCAGGACCAGGCGCCAGGATGCGCCGCCATGCCGGTCGGCGGAGGCTATGGCAAGGCCGACGGCGATCGCGGGGAGCAGGCCGGCGGCAAAGGCGAAAGCCATCACGACGGTGAACAGCTCGGCCGCCGGGACCTGGTTGCCGAAGATCGCCAACGCCACCGCAAAGACAATCAGCCCCCCCGTCAGTGGCGTCATCAGCGCCATGAGTATCACGGTCCTGATGGCGATCCGGGCCTTGCCGGTACCAGTCGCCTCGTCGCTCATCCCTCATCCTCCAGGCCCATCTCGCGGTCGCGATGGTGCTGTCATACTACTCCCGGCGGCCATCCAAGCCAGCAACGAGCGCGGCGGAATTGCCCCTCCGTTCGGGGCGGTGCTATAGGGCGCGGGCGGATTTGCCGGACCCTTCTACGGAACGACGATGACAATCGACAAGGACACGGTGATCAAGGTCGCGCGGCTGGCGCGGATCGCGGTCAGCGACGACGAGGCGGATGCGCTCCGCGGCGAACTCAACACCATTCTGGGGTTTGTGGAGCAGCTCAACGCCGTGGACGTGTCCGGCGTTGAACCGATGACCGCGGTTGTCCACGTTCCGATGAAGAAGCGCGCCGACGTGGTCACCGAGGGCGACCAGGCCGAGCGGGTTCTCGCCAACGCACCGATGCGGGAAGGGCCGTTCTTCGTCGTCCCGAAGGTGGTCGAGTGACCGCGATGAGCGATCTTACGCACCTCACGATCCACGAGATCCGGGATGGCCTTGCAACGCGGCAATTCTCCGCGACGGAACTCACACGCGGCTATCTCGCGGCGATTGAGGCCGCCCGGGCCCTCAACGCCTACATCGTCGAGACTCCCGAGAAGGCTCTGGCCATGGCGGCAGAGTCCGACCGGCGGATCGCCGCTAGGGAAGCTCGGCCGCTGGAGGGCGTGCCGCTCGGCATCAAAGACCTGTTCTGTACCGAAGGCGTCCACAGCCAGGCGGCAAGCCGCATTCTCGATGGCTACAAGCCGGTCTACGAGTCGACCGTCACGGCCAACCTCTGGGCCGACGGTGCGGTGATGCTCGGCAAGCTCAACANNTGGACGAGTTCGCCATGGGCTCATCGAACGAGACCTCGGCCTATGGGCCGGTGGTCAACCCGTGGCGGTCGTCGGCCTCGAACGCGCCGCTGGTGCCCGGCGGCTCGTCCGGCGGCTCGGCGACGGCGGTGGCCGCGTTCCTCTGCGCCGGTGCGACCGCGACCGACACCGGCGGTTCGATCCGCCAGCCTGCGGCGTTCACCGGCACGGTCGGTGTCAAGCCGACCTACGGCCGCTGCTCGCGCTGGGGGATGATCGCCTTCGCCTCTTCACTCGACCAGGCCGGGCCCATCGCCCGCGACGTCCGCGATGCGGCGATCCTGCTCCGCTCGATGGCAAGCGTCGATCCCAAGGATACGACCTCCGTCGACGTGCCGGTTCCGGACTACGAGGCGGCGCTCGGAGCGGGCGTGAAGGGGCTGCGGATCGGCATTCCCAAGGAGTACCGGGTCGACGGCATGCCGGCCGAGATCGATACACTCTGGGAGGCCGGCAAGGCCTGGCTCAGGGACGCCGGGGCCGAGATCGTCGACATCTCATTGCCGCACACCAAGTACGCGCTGCCGGCGTATTACATCGTCGCCCCGGCGGAAGCCTCCTCGAACCTCGCCCGCTACGACGGCGTGCGCTACGGGCTACGCGTGCCGGGCGATGACGTTGTCTCGATGTACGAGAACACCCGGGCCGCCGGCTTCGGCAATGAGGTCAAGCGGCGGATCATGATCGGCACCTACGTCCTCTCCGCCGGCTACTACGATGCCTACTATCTCCGAGCCCAGCGGGTGCGCTCGCTGATCAAGCGCGACTTCGACAGCGCGTTTGCTGACGGCATCGACGCCATTCTCACCCCGGCGACGCCGACGGCCGCCTTCGGCATCGAGGCGATGGCGATGGCCTCGCCGATCGAGATGTACCTCAACGACATTTTCACCGTGACGGTGAACATGGCCGGACTGCCGGGCATCGCGGTGCCGGCGGGTCTGAGCGCCGAGGGCCTGCCGCTCGGGCTCCAGGTGATCGGCAAGCCGTTCGACGAGGCGATGCTGTTCCGCGCCGGCCGGGTGATCGAGGACGCTGCGGGCCGCTTCCCGGCCCGGCGATGGTGGTAAGGCTGCCGAGATTGCGGCGAAGGCGCGCCTCCGCGTAACCTGTGGTCAGCCCGAAGATCACGACGAGTGGGAGCAAGCCGGATGGACGTCGAAACCTTCAAGAAGTCGGTCGCGGAAGACGCGCCGCCCGCAGGCACCGAGGGGCCGCTCGCGGCGCTGTGGCATCTTGCCAAGGGGGACTGGAAGCGCGCCCACGAGATCGTTCAGGACGACGAGAGCAAGGAAGCGGCGCGGGTGCATGCCCACCTCCACCGTGTCGAGGGCGATCACGACAACGCCGGCTACTGGTACGACCGCGCCGACGAGCCGATCGCCGAGATGCCGATCGAGCAGGAATGGTCGGCCATCGCCGGGGCGCTTCTCACGCTCCGCTAGGAGCCTCAAGCCGGGCGAGGAGGGCCGCAAGGATCGGCCGTTGTCCCTTGAGCATCTTGGCGGCCGCGGTATCTGGATCGAACCAGGCGGCGCGGTCAACCTCGGGGAACTCGGCCGTCCGGCCGGAATGTGGCGGCCACTCCATCGTGAACAGGTTGCTGCGGATCCCGGCCGCGTCGAGATCACCCAGGGCAGCGAAGGCGACGATCATCTTACCGCCGGGCTGGCGAAACGTGCCGAGCGGCAGGAGGGGCGCGCCGAGTGCCGTGCCGGTCTCTTCGCAGAATTCCCGGCGCGCGGCGTCCTCGGAGGCTTCCTCAGGTGCGACCAGGCCCTTGGGGATTGACCAGGCGCCGTCGTCCTTGCGCGCCCAGAACGGGCCGCCGGGGTGGACGAGGAGCATCTCCGGTCCATCGGAGGTCTTGCGGTAGAGGAGCACGCCGGCGCTGGTGACTGCCATCAGAGATCGACCTTGAGGCGATGGTTTGCGGCCCAGCCTTCGGCCGCGGCAGGCAGGGGGCGGCGGGGCATGGCGCAAACGTCCATCAGGTCGCCTCCACATCGTCACATCGGCGAACTGTCATAATTCCGCTTTAACGTCCCCCCTCCTATATTGATGGGTATCATGGATCAGAAAACCCCTGACATTGCCGGTCCGGACGGCGCCCCGGAGGCCGAGGCGGACGCAGCCCACGGACAGCGGCTCCGCGAACGGCCCGAGCGCCTGATCAATCGCGAGTTGTCATGGCTCGAGTTCAACCGGCGTGTGCTGGAGGAAGCCACCAACCCGCATCATCCGCTGCTTGAGCGGCTTCGGTTCCTGTCGATCTCGGCCAACAATCTCGATGAGTTCTTCATGGTGCGCGTTGCGGGCCTGCGTGGCCAGCAGCGCGAGGGGATCGCCATGATCAGCGACGACGGGCAGTCGCTGTCGGAGCAACTTCGCCGGATCGGGGTCGCTGTGGCGGCCCTCGCCGAGGATCAGCAGGAGGTCTGGGCAGATCTCCGCAAGGAACTCGACGCGGCCGGAATCGTGCTGGTCGACGCCGCGCATGTGACCGACGAGGACCGGGCCTGGCTCGACAATTTCTTCCTTGATTCGATCTTTCCGGCGATCACGCCGCTGGCCATCGACCCCGCGCATCCGTTCCCGTTCATCCCCAATCTCGGATTGACGGTGGCGCTGCAGCTCGCGCGCAAAACCGGCGGCAGGAAGATGACCGCCTTGATGCGCATTCCGAGTTCGCTCGACCGCTTCGTGCGGCTGCCGTCGCCGGAGCCGGGCATGGACCGCTTCATCAGCCTTGACCAGCTGGTGACGCTGTACGTGGCGCGCCTGTTCCCGGGCTACGACGTCGAGGGCCTCGGCGCCTTCCGCGTCATCCGTGACTCGGACATCGAGGTCGAGGAAGAGGCGGAGGACCTCGTCCGTTTCTTCGAGACCGCACTGAAGCGCCGTCGTCGCGGGTCGGTGATCCGGCTCGAGATCGAGGCGAGCATGCCCGATGATCTCCGCCAGCGGGTGGCCGAGGCGCTCTCGGTGTCCGGGGACGAGATCTTCACCGTCAACGGCGTTATCGCGCTCAACGACCTGTCGCAGATGGTCGGGGTCGACCGGCCTGAGCTCAAGTTCGATCCCTATACACCGCGTTTCCCGGAGCGGATTCGGGAGAACCGAGGCGACTGCTTTGCCGCGATCCGGCAGAAGGACCTCGTCGTTCACCACCCCTACGAGTCCTTCGACGTCGTTCTGCAGTTTCTGCGCCAGGCGGCGAACGACCCGGACGTGGTGGCGATCAAGCAGACGCTCTACCGAACCTCGAAGGATTCGCCGATCGTCAAGGCGCTCGCCGAGGCCGCCGAAAGCGGCAAGTCGGTCACGGCCCTGGTGGAACTCAAGGCGCGCTTCGACGAGGAAGCGAACATTCGCTGGGCGCGGGACCTCGAGCGTGCCGGCGTCCAGGTGGTCTACGGCTTTATTGAGCTCAAGACCCATGCCAAGCTTTCGCTGGTCGTGCGCCGCGAGGGCGGGCAGCTGGCAAGCTACTGTCATATCGGCACCGGCAACTATCATCCGGTGACGGCGCGCATCTACACCGACCTCTCGTTCTTCACCGCCGACCCCCAGATTGCCCGGGACGTCGCGCGCATCTTCAACTACATCACCGGCTACTCCGAGCCGGGCGAACTCGACAAGATTTCGATCTCGCCGGTGAGGCTCCGTGCCCGAATCCGCGAGCTGATCGCCGCGGAAGTGACGCACGCCAAGGCCGGCCGTCCGGCGGCGATCTGGATGAAGATGAACAGCCTCGTCGACCGCGAGATCATCGACGCGCTCTATGATGCCAGTGTCGCGGGCGTCTCTATCGACCTCGTGGTGCGCGGCATCTGTTGCCTGCGCCCCGGCATTCCCGGACTGTCCGCCAACATCCGCGTCAAGTCGATCGTCGGGCGGTTCCTTGAACACGCCCGCATCTTCTGCTTCGGCAACGGCCATGGGCTGCCCTCACCGGAGGCGCTGGTCTACATCGGCTCGGCCGACATGATGCCGCGCAACCTCGACCGGCGCGTCGAGGCGATGGTGCCGATCACCAACCCGACCGTGCACGAGCAGATCCTCGACCAGATCATGGTCGCCAACCTTGCCGACAACCAACAGAGTTGGGCGGTGTTGTCGGACGGCTCGTCGGAGCGGGTGGTGCCCAAGAAGGGCGAGACGCCGTTCAACGTCCACCAGTACTTCATGACCAGTCCCAGCCTTTCCGGCCGCGGCAAGTCGATCAAGACCGACTCGCCCAAACCGCTCGGGAAGCGAGACCGAGTCATGTAGGCCGGCGCGGCTGCGGGTTCGCAGCCTTTGCCGATCCAGCCAAAGCGTTCTATAGCCGAGGAACGGGACCTGACAGGTTCCCGTTGATGACCTGTGCTCCGCCGAGAAACGACCGGGCGAATCATGGCAGACAAGGACGAGCAGGCTGTCGGCATCCCCGGAGACGATATGAGCAACCGCACAGGATTCGCGAAGCTCGCCAAGTCGGCTGGACTGTCGCCAGGGCGGCTCAACGGCTCAGGCCCGATCGGCGTTATCGACATCGGCTCGAACTCTGTGCGGTTGGTCGTCTACGAGCGGCTGTCGCGGGCGGCGACGCCGCTGTTTAATGAGAAAGAGTTGTGCGGACTCGCCCGCGGCATGGAATCGACCGGCCGGCTCGATCCGGAGGCCATCGCCTCCGCCCTCAGCTCCATCCGCCGCTTCAAGGCGCTCGCTGGCCAGCTCAGCGTCAAGGACCTGCATGTTCTCGCCACGGCGGCGCCGCGCGATGCCTCGAACGGGCCCGAGTTCGTCAAGGCGGTCGAATCGATCACCGGCGTGCCGCTCAACATGCTGTCGGGAGCCGAAGAGGCGCGGTTATCGGCGATGGGCGTGATTTCCGGCATCCACCTGCCTGATGGCATCGCCGGCGACCTCGGCGGCGGCAGTCTCGAAGTGATCGACGTGCGCGGTCACGATGTCGGGACCGGCGAGACGTTCCCGGTCGGCGGGTTGCGGCTCGAAGAGGGATCGCAGAAATCGGTCAAGAAGGCCGAGAAGATCGTCGTTGAGTCACTGTCGGCCTCGAAGGTCTTGCCCGGCGGAGAGGGGCGGCCATTCTACGCCATCGGCGGCACCTGGCGGTCGCTCGCACGCCTGCACATGCGGCAGAAGGGCTACCCGCTCCACGTCATGCACCAGTACGCCATCAAGGCGGGCGAGGCGGCCGACTTCTGCCGCATGGTGACGCGGCGCGACATCGACTCCCTCGATTCGATCGAGGTCGTGTCGCGCAATCGCCGGCCGCTGCTTGCCTATGGCGCCGTGGTGCTCGACCAGGTGATCCGGATCATGAAGCCGTCCGAGATCGTGATCTCGGCGCTCGGGGTTCGGGAGGGGCATCTGTTCGATTTGCTGTCGCCGGAGGAGAAGGCCCAGGACCCGCTGATCGTCGCCTGCGAGGAACTGGCCTGGCTTCGCTCCCGCTCGCCGCTCCATGCGGACGAGCTGCCGGCGTGGTCGGCGATGGCCTTCGAGGCGATCGGCCTTGATGAGACTGAGGAAGAGGCGAGGCTGCGACATGCCGCCTGCCTGCTGGTCGACATCGGCTGGCGGGCGCATCCGGAATATCGCGGCGAGCAGAGCATGAACCTGATCGCCCACGCCGCCTTCATCGGCGTTGATCATCCCGGCCGAGCCTATCTGGCGCTGGCCAACTACTATCGCCACGAGGGACTGATCGACGAGGCGGTCAGCCAGCATATCCGCGAGCTGGCGTCGACCCGCTACCTCGAGCGGGCGCGGGCGATCGGCGCGGCGCTGCGTGTGGCGCATCTGATTTCCGCGGGCATGCCCGGCGTCATCGGCCGGACCCGCATCGAGGTGCGTGACAAGGCACTGGCGCTGGTGCTGCCCGAAGACCTGGCGCCGCTTGGCGGTTCGCGCGTGGCTCGACGCCTTGGTCAGCTCGCCAAGCTGATCGGCCTCGAACCGGCGATCGTCGTCGAGTAGGGCCGAGGGCCCTCTGGCGCACGCCCTTCAGATCGAGACCTGCGTGCCGATCTCGACCACCCGGTCCGTCGGAATCCGGAAGTAGCTTGAGGCGTCGTCGGCGTTTCGGGTGAGGGCGATGAACAGGCGGTCTCTCCATGGCGGCATGCCGCCGGTCGGAGACACGCGAACCGAGCGGCGCGACAGGAAGAATGACGTCGACATGATGTCGAACGTCCAGCCCGATTGGCGGGCGAGGGCCATCGCCTTCGGCACATTCGGCTGCTCCGAGAAGCCATAGCGAATGCGCATCCGGCCGAAGGAAGGCGTCGTCCATTCGAGGGTGACTCGCTTCTCCGGCGGCACTCTCGGGGCGTCGGAGGTCTCGACCGTCAGGATGACGTTTCGCTCGTGCAGCACCTTGAAGTGCTTGAGGCTGTGGAGCAGCGCGGTCGGCGTGCTGGTCGGGTCGCTGGTGAGGAAGATGGCCGTGCCGGGGACGCGCGGCGGCGGCTTGGCCTCGAGCCGGTTGATGAAGCTCGTCAGCGCCACTTCGTGACGACGGGTCTTTTCGAACAGGATATGGGAGCCGCGCCGCCAGGTCGCCATGACGACCATGAGCATGCCGGCCAGAGCCAGCGGGAGCCAGCCGCCATCGCCGACCTTCAGCAGGTTGGCACTGAAGAAGGCAAGATCGATTGCAAGGAACGGAACCACGAGCAGCGCCGTCCAGCTCAGTGGCCAGTGCCAGACCTTCCAGATGGCGAGGAAGGCGAGGAGCGTGGTGACGACCATCGTGCCGCTGACAGCGATGCCGTAGGCGCCGGCGAGATTGGCGGAACTCCGGAACAAACCCACCAGCAGGAGAACGCCGACGAGAAGGAGAATGTTGATCCGCGGCATGTAGATCTGGCCAGCTTGGGCCTCCGAAGTGTGACGGATCTCAAGGCGAGGCAGGAGGCCAAGCTGGATCGCCTGACGGCTCAGCGAGTAGGCGCCCGTGATCACCGCCTGGCTGGCGATGACCGTCGCCGCGGTGGCGAGCACCACGAGTGGCAACTGGGCCCAGGCGGGCGCCATGAGGAAGAAGGGATTGGCGGCGGTTCCGGGCGAAGAGAGGACGAGGGCGCCCTGGCCGAAGTAGTTGATCAGCAGTGCCGGGAGCACGAAGAACACCCATGCCACCTGGATCGGCTTGCGGCCGAAATGACCGAGGTCGGCATAGAGCGCTTCGGCACCGGTGACGGCGAGAAAGACCGCGCTGAGCGTGACCAGTCCGATCACGCCGTGACCGCCCAGGAACGTCACCGCATACGAGGGGTTGAGGGCAAGCAGCACGGTCGGTTCGTCGCCGATATGGACGGCGCCGAGGAGCGCCAGCGCGGCGAACCAGACGCAGGTGATCGGGCCGAAGAACGCCGCCACCTGCGCCGTGCCGCGCGACTGAACGAGGAACAGCGCGACAAGGATCACCACCACGAGAATGAGGACGTAGTCGCTGAGGGCCGGAGCGGCGATCTCGAGGCCCTCGACCGCCGACATCACGGACAGTGCCGGCGTGATCACCGCGTCGCCGTAGAACAGGGCCGCCGCGACGATACCGAGCGCCACCACCAGCGGCGTGAAGAGGCCCGAAGCCCGCTGGGCGAGGGCCATGAGGGCCAGCGTCCCGCCTTCACCGCGATTGTCGGCGCGGATCAGGAAGAGGACGTACTTGAGCGTGACGACGATGATGAGCGCCCAGAAGATCAACGACAGGATGCCGAGGATCTCTGCCCTGGTCAGCAGTCCGTCGCTGTCGGCGGCGGCGCGCGCCGCTTCGCGAAAGGCGTAGAGGGGGCTGGTGCCGATGTCGCCATAGACGACGCCGACGCTCCCGACGACGAGAGTCCAAAAACCGGTCTTGGGATGATGTGATCCGTTCCCATTGGCCGGTGCCGAAGCTCCGTGGGAGCCCGACATCTGGGTGGCCATTCCTGGAACCGCCATGTTGCACTGCAATAGCGCAGCGGCGTGCGTGTAGCACGCCGCCACGGCGGTGTCACCATTGCCCGAACGCCGGCCAACTGTCGCAGCGGGGGGCGGTCCTCCGCCCGCCCGGATCCTTCGGTCAGTCGCCGGCGGCCTCGGTGTCGGAGCGCAGCTTCTGTGCGTAGACGTTGATGATCAGCGCCGCGAGCAGGATGAGGCCGCGGATCAGCACCTTGAGGAACGGGTCGATCTGAATGTGGTCGAGGCCGTTGTTGAGCACGCCCAGCACGAGCAGTCCGACGATGGTGTTGGGAATACCGCCGCGTCCGCCGAAGAGGCTGGTGCCGCCCACCACCACGGCCGCAATCGCATCGAGCAAATAGGGCGTGAACTCGTTCTGCTGGGCGCTGCCGAAATAGGCGACACCGACCATGCCGGCGACACCCGAGCAGACCGCGCCGATGACCAGCACCGCGCCGATGATGAACTTAACGTTGACCCCCGAATACTCGGCCGCCTCGCGGTTGCCGCCGACCATGTACACGTAGCGGCCGAAGCGGGTGTAGGTGAGCGCGAGGTGAGCGACGAGCAGGAAGAGCCCGGCAAGGATGACGATCCAAGGGACGCCGAGGAAAGACTCGGCGCCGAGGGTGTGCACGAACGAGGGCACCGCGTAGGCGATCTGGCCGCGGACGAAGAGCGCCGACATGCC
>JAGRKZ010000131.1:0-16485 GCA_020442065.1 Bauldia sp. | reverse complement strand
AGCGTCATGATGAAGGACGGGATGCCGATCATGGTGACGCCAAAGGCGGTGACGAGGCCGAGCGCGAAGCAGACGGCAAGGGCGATGATGATCGCCAGGGCGCCGGGGAGCGGCAGGTTGGCGATGTTGACGTAGCTTTCCTGCAGC
This sequence comes from Bauldia sp., assembly GCA_020442065.1. Lineage (GTDB taxonomy): Bacteria > Pseudomonadota > Alphaproteobacteria > Rhizobiales > Kaistiaceae > Bauldia. The sequence goes on along the minus strand of JAGRKZ010000131.1, from coordinate 16,338 downwards.
GTGAAGAACGCCACTACGATGCCCGTGACGTTGGCGATCGCGGCGACGGAGAGGTCGATCTCGGCGCAGAGGATCACAAAGGTGAGGCCGACCGCGATGATCGCCGTGATCGAGATCTGGTTGAGGATGTTGGAGAAATTGACCGTGGTCAGAAACGAGTCGCTGGCCAGACTGAAGAACACGACAAGGAAGATGAGCGTGGCGAACGGCGCAATGTTGCGCATCTGGCCACGGATCCAGTTCCCCGCGCCACCGCGCTTGGCGGCCGCCGTTGCGGTATCGGACATTCCCCTTCCCCCTCAGGCCGCTTCCAGCAGCCGGTCCTTGCTGACGGTGTCGCCGGCGAACTCCCGGACGATCTCGCCGCGTTTCATAACCAGGATGCGGTCGGCGAGCGACAGCACCGTTTCCGGCTCGGTGGAGACGACCACCACCGCGATTCCCTCATTGCGGAGTCCCCGGACGATCCGCACGACGTCTTCCTTGGCGCCGACATCCATGCCGCGGGTCGGCTCGCTCAGAATGAGGACCTTGGGCGCATGGGTCAGCCACTTGGCGAGGGCGACCTTCTGCTGATTGCCGCCGGAGAGATTGCCCAGAAGCTGGTTCGGCCCCGGTGTACGGATGCGCAGGTTCTGGATGTGGCGTTCCGCGATCTGTCTTTCCGACGACGGCTTCAGCAGCCACTTCGATATGCGCTCGAGGATGCTGATCGACATATTCTTGTAGAGCGGCTCGTGATGGAACAGCATCGCGCGCCGGCTCTCCGGCACAAAAGCGATCCCCTCCTCGCGGGCGATCGAGGTGCGCGTCAGCTTGAGCGGCTTGCCGGCAACGGTGATCGTGCCGTCGGCGCGGATCTTGCCGAAGAGTGCCCGGGCGAGTTCGAGCTGGCCGCAGCCCATGAAGCCGTAGATGCCGAGCACCTCGCCCGAGCGGACCTTGATCGAGACGTCGTGGAAGGCGCGCTCGTAGGAGATCTTGTCAGCTTCCATCACCACCGGCGCGTCGAACGGCGTATCGAGCTTGATCTCGCCGGTGTAGCTCTCCTCCAGTCCCCGATGCCCGGCGCCGATCATGTTCTCGATCACGCCGCGCTTGTCGACCTCGGACACCTTTGCGGTGAGCACTTTCCGGCCGTTCCGGAAGATCGTCACCTTGTCGGAGATGCTGAGGATGTCATCGAGGAAGTGCGAGATGAAGACGATCGACTTGCCGTCGGCCTTGAGCTTGCGAAGCATGCCGAACAGGCGTTCGACCTCCGGCGGCGACAGCGCCGAGGTTGGCTCATCGAGGATGATGATGCGCGCGCCGGAAGACAGCACCCGCGCGATCTCGATCAGCTGCTGGAGGCCGATGGGCAGGTCGCCGATGGTTGTGCGCGGATCGACGTCGATGCCGAGGCGAGAGAGATGTTCGCGCGATTCGCGCACCATCCGGCCCCAGTCGACGGTTCCAAAGGAGGTGACGGGCTGCACGCCGAGAAAGACGTTCTCGGCGACCGTCAGGTCGGGGACGATGCTGAGCTCCTGATGCACCATGCCGACGCCGGCATCGAGCGCGTCGCGGGCGGAGCGGAAGTGCACCTCGCGCCCGTCGATCTTCATGACGCCTTCGTAGCCGTGGTGCACGCCGGCGATGATCTTCATCGTCGTCGACTTGCCCGCCCCGTTCTCCCCGACGAGACCATGGATCTCGCCGGGGTAGAGCGAAAAGTCGACATCCCGAAGCGCCTGGACACCGCCAAACGACTTCGAGATGCCGATCATTTCGAGCAGCGGCTTGTCGCTGCTGTCGTTCATTGTCTGTGACTTCTGACTTGGACGAAGACCTAGATCAGGTAGTGCTTCTGCATCCAGAGCATGCCTTCGCCGTTGGCCTTTGTGACAACCGGACCGTCGGTGACGATGCTCTTCGGGATGCCCTCGCCGGTCTTCTCGCCGCCGTTGACCGCGGCCACGCCGGCAACGATCGCGCCGCCATGGATACGGCAGGACGGGTTGCGGACGGTGCCGAGCATGCGGCCTTCCAGAACCGCCTCGATCGCCGGGGGCATCGCGTCGACGCCACCGATCAGGGTCTCGGTGCGGTTGCGGCGCTTCATCACCTCGGCGGCGGCGAGCGCCATGTCGTCATTGTGGAAGAACGCGCCGTTGATCACCGGATACTTGGTGAGCAGCGTGTCCCAGATGCGGGCGACCTTGGAGACGTCCCAATCGGCCGGCTGGGTGTCGAGCACCTCGATGTCCGGATACTGGCTGACCACGGACTCGAAGCCCTTGGCGCGACCCTGCGCGCCGGTGTGGCCGAGCGCACCCTGGGTCATGACCATCGTGCCCTTGCCGCCCATGGCGGTGACGAGCGCCTGGGTCATGGACGAGCCCATGAACTCGTTGTCCGGGGCGAGGAAGGTGTGGACGTTGATGGTGTCGAGCGGTGCGATCAGGGTGTCGAGGTCGATGACCGGGATCCCCTTGTCGATCATCTGCTGGACCGGCGCGGTCAGCGTGCCGATGCCGAACGCCTGGATCGCGACGAAGTCCCAGTCCTGCGAGGCCATGTTGTCGATCGCGGCGCGCTGCTTGGTGGCGTCAAGCTGGCCGTCGAACCAGGTGACTTCCACGTTGAACAGCTTTCCCCAGTGCTCGGCCGCGGCCTTGCCCTGCGCGCACCAGCTGGCCTGGAGGCCCGCGTTCGAGAAGGCGGCCTTGAGGGGCTTTTCGGAGCGACCCGTCGCCATTTCCGCGGCAAGGGCCGGGGAGATGCCGATCCCGCCAAGGGCGGCGAGCGCCAGCGCCGAACCACCGGCCGCCTTGAAGAACTCACGCCGCGAGTGCGACGACGATTCGAAATCAGACATTGATCATTTCCTCCCTAAGATGCCCAGCTGAGGGACTGATTGCCCCTTGTCCGGGGAGCGCCAAATTGTCGGATGAAAGACATGCTGGCAAGACCATTGTAACCCGTAGCCTGTCAAAAGACGCATGAATTTGCGGCAATTTCGGCTGTCGGCAGCGCCTGAGGTCCGAGACCGAAGGTCGCGGTGGACGCTGCGATGGCTCAGGTCTCTATCGCCACCACGTGATTCTGGCGGAAGCCGAGGGCCATGCCGCCCCGCTTGACCTTGAGGGCGGCCTCGCCGAACAGCTCCCGTCGCCAGCCGTGCAGCGCTGGGACATCGGCCCCATCGTCGGCGGCGATCGCTTCGAGGTCGTCGACCGTTGCGATCACTTTGGCCGCGACGCCGTGGTCTTCACTGATCATCTTGAGCAGGACCTTGAGCAGATCGACTGCCGCGGCATTACCGTTGGCCGGCGGTCGATGCTTCGGAAGCCGGGGCAACTCGTCCTTGGAGAGGGAGAGGGCCTTCCTGACGGCTGCCAGGATCTCCTCCGCCGCGCGCGACCGCTCGAACCCTTTGGGCACGGTGCGAAGCTGGGCGAGCGCCTGGGCTGCCGTCGGCTGCTGCTGGGCGATCTCGTAGATGGCATCGTCCTTGATGACCCGCCCGCGGGGAATGTCACGAGACTGAGCCTCGCGCTCTCGCCAGGCTGCCAGCTCTTGCAGTATCGCGAGTTCTGTCGGTTTCCTCACGCGGAGTTTGAGGCGCTTCCAAGCCTCCTCGGGCTCCATGCGATAGGTATCGACCGAGGTCAGCACCTCCATCTCCTCGCGCACCCATTCCGAACGGTCCTGCGCATCGAGGCGGGCGGCGAGGGAGAGGTAGACCTCGCGAAGATGGGTGACGTCGGCCAGGGCATAGTCGATCTGCTTCTGGCTGAGCGGCCGGCGGCTCCAGTCGGTGAAGCGCGAAGACTTGTCGATGCGGGCGCCGCTAACCCGTTGGACCAGCTGATCATAGCTGATCGAATCACCGAAGCCGCAGACCATGGCGGCCACCTGGGTGTCGAACACCGGGTGCGGGATCAGACCGCCCAGGTGGTAGACGATTTCGATGTCCTGCCGGGCGGCGTGGAAGACCTTCGTCACCTTCTCGTTCTTCATGAGCTTGAAGAACGGCGCGAGATCGAGGTCCGGCGCCAGCGCGTCGACGATGAAGGCTTCCTCGGGGCTGGCCAGCTGGATCGCGCAGAGCTTCGGCCAGTAGGTCGTCTCGCGCATGAACTCGGTGTCGACCGTGACGTAGTGGAAATGCGCGAAGCGCCTGCAGATTTCGGCCAGTTCTTCGGTACCGGTAACGATCGACATGACGTTCCTATAGACCAACCGCTTGGGCCTGTCGCCCGTCGGCTGGAAGAAATTCAAATGTGACGAAAGCGCCTTAGCAAAGGCTGGGGGAACTCGCAAAGGGCAAGACGCGGGACAGGATTGTATGGCCCGGAACTGCACTCAGGAGTGGCGTGTGCATCCGCTGCCACTGGCGCCGGGGCGTCCCTCGAACGACTAGAGCAGGAAGTCGTCTGAGGTCAGCTGAGACGCACCGAGGACCTTGATGGCGAAATCGGCACGACCGTCGCCGTCGCGGTCACCCTCAACCAGCAGGTACTTGCCAGCGTCGGTGTAGGCGAGTTGGCCGCGATGGCCGGTAAGGGGCTGCTCGCCGACGAAGTGGAACGGCTTCTGCCCGGCTGCGGCGAGTTTGGCGTCGATAACGGAAAGGTCGATGCGGTCGGTGCCTGAGGCGAAGCCCTTGATGGTGTCGCGAAGCGGCGTTTCCGGCCGGCTCTGCCGGATGGCCTCGTAGGTAAAGGTGTTGGCGCCCGCGCCGCCTGAGAGCTTGTCGCCAAGGCGGCCCCCGATGAGGACGTCGTCGCCGGGACCTCCGAACAGTCGGTCGCGTCCGTGACCGCCGCGCAACTCGTCGTTCCCAGGCCCGCCGGCCACGACGTCGGCACCCCTTCTTGCATGGACGAGGTCGTCGAAGACGCTGCCCCGGAGGTGCTCCGGCAGGCTCCTGCCCTCGATCAGATACTGGCCGTCGGGATCGAGGCGGTAGATGGTGATGCCGGCGGGGTCCGTCTTCTTCCAATAGGCGACATCGTCGTGGGTGCCGATGTGGTGCTCGTGGTCGATAACGTCGATGTTGTCGTAGACTTCGAGGGTGCCGTCCGGGGCGACGGCGAGGACGGTGGTGGTATGGCCGGCCCCCGTCGTCTGCCACTCCAGGCGCACGATGTCGCCGGGCCGGACGAGCGTGTTCCAGTCGATCACCGGATTGTCGCTGTCGGAGCCGCGATAGGCGATGCGCCAGAAGCCGCCCTCGACATTGGTCTCCGGTTCGAGGAACTGGTTGGGCAGCGGCATCGGGGCGCCTGCCGCGGCGGCCACGTTGTCGGCGATCCAGTTGCACAGCTCGGTGTTGAAGACCCGGCCGTAGGCATCCTGGTAGCTTTCGGCCGAGGTCACGACGTTGCCCGGCTGGGGTTTCCCGACCACATAGTCCGAGGCATGGACCAGGTCGGAGACGGCGGGATCGACCGTCCAGATCGAGTAGTCCAGAAACTCCGCCTTGCGCCCCTTTGTGGCGTCGGTGAGCTGGACGCGAAGCTCAGGCGGGAAGGCGATGTTGTTCCCGACGAGAAAGGTGACGACGTCACCCTTGTGCACCTTGGTCCGGGCGGTGATGGCTTTGCCGTTGACGATCCAGCCCGACAGCACCGGGTCGATGCCGTTGACGGCGACCTGCCCCCAGTAGTCGGAGGACGCTTCGAGAGCCTTGGCGGGAAGGAGGGTGATGCCCTTGAACCCCGGATCGCGGGTGCCGAAGGCCTGCTTGAGCATCGACCCAAGCGGAATCGTCGTACCGGTCTCGGCCACGATTGGAACGGGCAGCGAGGCCTCAAGGTAACTCGGGCCACGGGGCAGGTAGGTCATCACCGTCCCGCCGGCGTTGTCCGGGGCGAACTTGAAGTCTCGGGCGGAGAGATCCTGCTCCGACTGGGGCTGAAAGGTGAGGGACGCGGGATTGATCAGCTTGACCGACAGCTCGCCCTCGATCGCCCCCTTCTGATGCTTGTGGCGGTAGAGGGTGAGCTCGCCCGAGTCATAGGACGCCGAGCGCACGGTGATACCCTCGAGGCGGAAGCGATTGCCGCCTTCGACGCCGAGGCCGACGCGAGCCTCGAAGGATTCGAGATCGGCGATGCCGACGCTGCCGGTGCCGTCGGCGAGGAAGAGCTTCTGTGCGGCGCCCATCGCGCCGCCGACCTCGAGCCATCCGCCGTTGTCGATCTCGACGATTCCGGTACCGACGAAGTCCAGGCCGGCCTCGATGACAGCGCTGCCCTCGACCTGGATGAGTCCATTGTTGGTCACCCGGGTGCCGGTGAAGGTGAGCAGGCTCTCCTGCGTGACGAGAGCGAACCCGTTCTCCTCGATCACAAAGTTCCCGGGCTTGGCGGCGTCGGCGACACCGATGGTCAGGCTGCCCCCACCGGCTGCCTCGACGAGGATCTTGCCGAGAAAGGAGACCGTCCCCTGCGCAGCAAGGGTCGCTGTCGCCGGTGCGGTGTCGTCGCCCCGCACGGCGATGATCATCGGTCCGGCTGAACCGGCGGCAAAGGTCGACGCCCGGGCGGTCAGCGTCACCGGCCCAAGGAGGCGTATCGTCTCCCCGGTGATGTCGGCGTCAGCGATGGATGGGGCGCCCGAAGCGATCGAAAGGACGTCGCCCGGGGCGGGGGGGCCGACCGGGCTCCAGTTGCCCCCTGCGAACCAGTCGCCCGCACCGGCGACCCAAAGCTTGTCGGTCATGGCGAATCCAGCCCCCTCCCAGCATCGCCGCGACCGGACGATATCGGGTTGGCGAGGGCATCGCCAAGCCTTGCTTCAACAGGCCCGCCTACGCAGGCAGTGGCTATGAATACTGAAAGGTGGCATCGCCCGGCATTGCCATGCCGAGGGTCGCCCGCCATCGAAGCAGCCGAAGGGCCGGCGCTCGATCGCCGTCCAATTTGCCCCGTGCTTGACAAGGACCCGTCGCCATGCGCTCTTCCGGCCGCCCCGAGAGGGCCGATTTCTGCCAAAAACACGCTTGGACTCCCGATGCACCGATACCGTACGCAAACCTGCGGCGCCCTCCGCTCCGACGACGTCGGCAAGACTGTCCGCCTTTCCGGCTGGGTGCATCGCGTCCGCGACCACGGCGGCCTTCTCTTCATCGACCTTCGCGACCACTACGGCGTGACCCAGGTGGTCGCCGATCCCGATTCGCCAGCCTTTGCAGCGGCGGAGAAGGTCCGTGCCGAGTGGGTGATCCGCATCGACGGCGAGGTCAAGGCGCGCACGCCCGACACGGTGAACCCGAACCTGCCCACCGGGGCGGTCGAGGTGTTCGCCCGCGAGCTCGAGGTGCTGTCGGCGGCGCGCGAGCTGCCCATGCCGGTGTTCGGCGATCTCGACTATCCCGAGGAGACCCGGCTCACCTATCGCTTCCTCGACCTCCGGCGCGAGAAGCTGCATCGCAACATCATGATGCGCTCGGACATTATCGCCTCGATCCGGAGGCGGATGCGGGACGCCGGCTTCTTCGAGTTCCAGACGCCGANNCGATCCTGACCGCGTCGTCGCCGGAGGGCGCGCGGGACTTCCTGGTGCCGTCGCGACTTCACCCCGGCAAGTTCTACGCGCTGCCGCAGGCGCCGCAGCAGTTCAAGCAGCTGGTGATGATTGCCGGCTTCGACCGCTACTTCCAGATCGCTCCCTGCTTTCGCGACGAGGACGCCCGCGCCGACCGCAGCCCCGGCGAGTTCTATCAGCTCGACATAGAAATGAGCTTCGTCGAGCAGGAGGACGTGTTCCAGGCGGTCGAGCCGGTTCTCCGCGATCTCTTCGTCGAGTTCGGCGAGGGCAAGCCGGTGACCGAGGTCTTCCCGCGCATCCCCTATGCCGAGGCGCTCGAGAAGTACGGCAGCGACAAGCCCGATCTTCGCAACCCGATCGTGATGGCGGACGTGACCGACCAGTTCCGCGATTCGGGCTTCAAGGTCTTTGCGGGCATGATCGCGGCGGACCCCAAAGTCGTGGTGCGGGCCATCCCCGCGCCGACCGGCGGCAGCCGCGCCTTTTGCGACCGCATGAATTCGTGGGCGCAAGGCGAAGGGCAGGCCGGGCTTGGCTACATCTTCTTCCGCGACGACGGCGAGGGCGCGGGGCCGATCGCCAAGAACATCGGGCCGGAACGCACCGAGGCGATCCGCGAGATGCTGAAACTCCGCGACGGCGATGCCGTGTTCTTCGTCGCCGGCCGGCCGGACAAGATCAACGCCTTCTCCGGCATTGCCCGCCAGCGCGTCGGCCGCGAGCTCAACCTCCTCGACGAGAACCGCTTCGCCTTCTGCTGGATCGTCGACTTCCCTATGTTCGAGTGGAGCGAGGAGGAGAAGAAGATCGACTTCTCCCATAACCCGTTCTCGATGCCGAACTTCGATCAAGAGGCGTTTCTGGCGCTCGACCCGAACGACAGGGAGACGATCCTCGCCATCAAGGCGCGGCAGTACGACATCGTCTGCAACGGGATCGAGCTGTCCTCGGGAGCCATCCGGAACCATCTGCCCGAGATCATGCTGAAGGCGTTCGCGATCGCCGGTCATTCGGCGGAGGTGGTCGAGAGCAAGTTCGGCGCGTTGTGGAAGGCGTTCCAGTATGGCGCGCCGCCGCACGGCGGCATCGCCCCCGGCGTCGACCGCATCGTCATGCTGCTGTGCGGAGAGGAGAACCTCCGCGAGGTGACGCTGTTCCCGATGAACCAGCGCGCCGAGGACCTCCTGATGGGCGCGCCGTCGGAGGTGTCGCCGAAGCAGCTCCGCGAGCTCAACATCCGCCTGTCGCTGCCGGAGTAGGCGGGGGCGGCTGGCGCCGGACGCGCTTTGCGGCCGGCCGGAAGAACCCGGACTACTGCACCGGGTTCATGGTATCGCGCATTTCCTCGCGCTGGTTGGAACCGTCGCGCTGCGGCGGATTGGACGGCGTCTGGCCGCCACCGCCGGCGCCGCCCGTACCGCTCCCCGGGTTTGACGGGGTCATACCCCCCTGGCCGCCGCCCTCGGTGCCGCCGCCTTCGGTGCCGCCGCCGGCGCTTCCGCCGGTCCCGCCCCCGGTGCCGGGCGTCGCCGGCGTCTTGCCCTGGCCGCCCTCGGCTTCACCGCCGGTCTCGGCACCATCGCCACCGCCGGGCGCCGTCGGCGGGGTGGGGGGCTCGACGGACGGCGTGCTGCCGCCGGGTTCCTCGGGCGGTGCCGGTGTGGGCTCGGTCGTGGCCGGGGCTTTCTCACCGGTGATATCGAGCCCGAGCATCTCGACGACCTTGTCCGGCGTGTTCTCGACAGCGTCGCCGATCGCGGCAAGGGCGACGGGCGTCGGCGGCGACAGCGTGATGATGATCGACGAGCCCGGATTGGCGACGAAGTCGCGCACGACCGGCGTGAGCTTCTTGAACAGGCCGGAGCGATTGACGATGGCGAGCAGCTTGGGGTCGTTCTGGACGGCGATCGAGAGGAGGAACGGCATCGCGTCGGCGAACTGGTCGCGGAAAGCACCAGCCGGGGCGTGCATGAACTCGGCGAGAAGGTCGAGACCCTTGCCGACGATCGAGCCGTCCGTGAAGGTGAACCTGGCCTGCTCGAGCCGGAGATTGGGGATCGCCGCCTCCATCAGCGCGTCGTTGCCGATCGCCGCCATCGGCAGGCCGGCGAAGAGGCCGCTCATGGCGAACGACCCCATGTCCTGGATGCCGTAGTGGAGGTCCTCGATGGTCGCCCGCTCGGTCGCGGGGTCGTAGTCGCCCTTGAAGCCGAAGTCGTTCACCAGCCGGTCGTAGCCGAGCCGCCGCAGCATGTCGCGCGTGCTCCGATCCGGCAGCGCCGCAACCGGGAAGGCGAGACCGGTCATCTCCACCGACGCCGAGGTCGGGATGGCGCCGGCATAGTCACCGATCTCGGCGCGGAAACGCGCGAGGGACAGGCGAGGGATGTCCGGCGTCTGGAGCTCGACGCCGACGATCTCGGTGAAGCCGCCCTGCGGCATGAGATCATCGATATCCTTGGGCGGCGAAGAGCTGGTGGCCTCGATGATGCGGGTGAGGGCGTCGTAGCCGCCGAACGTGATGCCGCCGAAGGCGAACCGCTGGACCTCAAGCGCGCCCTGACCCTGGACGACACCCGCGATGCCCTCGATGCCGAACTCGCCGAGGCCGTCGATGGAGAAGTCGTTGAGGTGGATGTCGCCGATCGCCAGCTGGTCGATCCCCATCGCTTCGATCGACGTGTCGAGGATCGCGAAACGTCCGACCGAGAAAGCCGAGAACATGGCCGGCACGGCCTTCACTGCCAGCCGCTCGGCCATCGCGTCGGGCATGTTGGGGTGGGAGATCAGCTCGTCGAAGTAATCGACAAAGCTGAGCGGCGGCTGCCGGAGGCGAAAGTTCTCGAGGACAATGTCGCCGACATTGATCCTGGCGCCCGGCACATCGAGGACGACGGTGTGGTAGGCGGCGTAGGCGAGCGCGTCCCGCCAGATCATGTCGCCGACGCCGTCGACATAGGCAGCCGGATCGTAGACGTGAACGAAGGCGCCGAGATCGGTGTCGCGGCTCTCGATGCTGTTCATGCCGATCCGGACCAGGCCGTCGGGCGACGGCGCTTCCATCCGCACCGCACCGGTGTCGAAGCGGGCGATCTTGCCGTCTTTCCAGCCCTCGATGCGGAAATCCTCATAGACGATCGTGCTGGAGACGCCTTCGTGGGTCTGGTCGAGGACGACGCTGCCGATCCGCGCGCTGCCAAGCCCGATGTCGAGCGCGGCGTGGTAGGCCTGCATGATCGAGCTGAAGGGCCGCTTCTCGTCCACGGTGAAGGGCCCGAAGAATGGCAGCGACAAATCCTCGACGTGGACGTCGGTCAGCTTGATCCTGGCGAACCCGACCTCGGCTTCTCCGCCGTCGGCGCTGATCGAGCGAACCTTGAAGCCGTCGGGCTGCTCGACATAGCCGGCGACCGAGAGGGTCGCCATGCGAAAGGCGGCGCCGGCCTCCGGCGACGCGGGGTCGGCCGTGATGACGACATCCGTGACGAGGGCGGTGTCGGTAGCGGCGTCGTAGACCAGTCCGCCATAGCTCGCCGCCCACTCGGGGGAAGCGTCGACGGCGGCGATCCAGTCCCGGATCGCCGCCTCGACCGCCTCGTCAGCCGAGGCGGTCTGCGGAACAAGCGCGGTGACGGCGGCGGCGGCCAGCCAGCAGCGGATCTTCATCAAAGTCACTCCGGACGAAATGCCGTAGCGACCCGGCCGAAACCCCGATCCGCCGGGCCGCCGCCGGCGCGGATCAGTTGTTGGCGGTGACGTCGATTGCCAGCGTGTCCGGCAGGGTCTGCGGGGCGGTCATGGCGCTGCCCATGATCTCCTGGAAGCCGACCGGCTGCGCGGGGCTGGCGGTGATGGTGAGCGACTTGGGATCGGCAAGGAACGCCTGGCCGGCCTTCGCCACCTTTTCCTGGAACGCCGGGTTGTTGATGGCGTTGAGCATGAAGGGCAGGGCGCCGTTGAGCTGGGCGACCACGTCTTCGCGGCTCGCGCCCATCATCTTGGCCTGCATGTCGAGCGCACGCTCCACCACCCCGGCATTGTCGAAGCGGATGTTGAGGCCTTCGAGCTTGCCGTTGGCGAGGGCGTCCGGGCTCGCATTGTCGGCGAGCTCGCTCGCCTTGACGCCGGAGATGACGCCGCCGAGGGAGAACTTGCCGACTTCCGGCACGTCGATCGCGAAGGCGCGGACGGTCAATCGGTCCTGACCGGTCTCGTAGCCGCCCTCGGCAAGCACGTTGACCACGAAGCTGTCATAGCCAAGGCCCTGAACCAGCTCACGGAAATCGCTGTCGGCGCCGGCAATGAACTCCGGCGGAATGTTGATCGAGGCGACGTTGAGAGAAAAGTCGCGCGGCAGGCCCTGGTCGTCGAGGTCGAGCCCGACGCCGATCGAGGCGATCGTGAGCGGAACGGGAAGCTCGCCGCCGGAAACGGTCAACTCGCCGATGTCCAAGTGGCTGAACGGACGAATCTTGGCCTTGGACTTGATCTCGTCCGGCGAGGGAACCGTCGTGTCGGCGGCCGAACCGGTGGCCCAGGTGATGGTGTTGCCTTCGCTCTGCATCGAGGCGTTGTCGAAGCTGATAGCCGAGGCGGTGAAGCCGCCGGGCGAGCGCGGCTCGGCGTTGGCGATGACGACGCTGGGGATGGTGATCGACGAGCCGTCGGTGCCGTCGACCTTGAGGTTGGTGATCGTGACGTCGTCGCCCGAGGCGGAGGCGCTGTCGTAGCTGGCCTTCGACTCGCCGCTGGCGCCCATCGCGGCGACCAGGGCGTCGGCGATCTGGGTGGCGTCCGCGGCGAAAGCCGGCGCAGCACCGTACGCCAGACAGATGGCGGCTCCGCCCAAGGCGAAGCGACGGAAATGGAACGACATTGGTATCTCCTCGGGGTTTGGGGCACCGATCGCGCGGACGATGCCGGTCGGCGCGCATAATTGCCGGAGTTGACGACTAGGGCAAGGCTGCAAAACGGTCGTTTTTTGGCAAAATCCCGCCGAATCCGCCCATGCTGTGACCACCGTCACAGCTCATTCCGGCGCCGTGGCCGCCTCGCTGTCGAGCGTGGCGCCGCCGGGCCAGGAGACTCCGGACACATCGATCTCCTTTCCGTCGGGGTCGATCTGCAGCATGAGATCGCAGCGGCTGAACTCGGCGCCGGCCTCGCAGATCGCCTGCATCGCCGCCGCGGTGGCCTCGGGGCCCGGCATGCCGCAGAGGATCTGCGTGGCGTGAAATTCGGGCAGCCAGACCACCATCAGCGCCGACCAGCCGGCCGGATAGCACCACCGGGTGGCGTGGCATTCCTGCCCGCCGGACTCCTTCAGGCATTGCTGGCGGGCGCAATCGAGGGCGCCGCCGACGGTCTCGCCGCGGCACCACCACGTGCCTTCCTCGGCCTGGGCGAAGCCGATGCCCTCGGGGCCTTCCGCCGCCGCGGGCAGCGCCAGCAGCCCCGCAATCGCCGCGGCGACGACCGCCCGGCCGAGTCGGAGCGCGCTCAATAGGTGGCCGGCGGGTCGCTCGCCGGGAAAGATTCGTCCTCGGCTTCGTCGACCTCGTCCCACGTCTTCGGCGGATCGCGCATCGATTCCGGACCCGCCGGACGCACCGGGGTGGGCACACCGCTGCCGGGATCCTTGCCGCCGTGCTTCGGTTTCCCGCCGGAAGTCCCTGATTTCCGTACTGTCATGGGCGCATCTCCAACCAGGAAGGATAATGGCGCGAATCGATCCAAGGTTCCACGCATCCTTGCGAAATGCCCGGGGCCGATTATTTCGGCCGAGCGCCGGTAAACGCTGGTAAATCCCGGAACGAGCGACTAAGTTGCGCCCAAAGCAGCAGCCTCGGCGCGCGTGCGCGAAATTGTTTGTCCGGATTTCCGGCAGTTGGCGCCAGGGCAGTGGATCACACCGATCGTGCGGGTATTACCCGCGACAAGGAGCAGTGGGTGCAGATTTTCGTTCGCGACAACAACGTCGACCAGGCGATGAAGGTGCTCAAGAAGAAGATGCAGCGCGAGGGCATCTTCCGTGAGCTGAAGCGCAAGCGCTACTACGAGAAGCCGTCCGAGGCGCGCGCCCGCGAGAAGGGCGAGGCTGTCCGCCGCGCCCGCAAGCTCGCCCGCAAGCAGGCGCAGCGCGAGGGCCTTCTGCCGGCGCCGAAGAAGCGCATCGTCGCCCGTCGCGGCGGCTTCTAGGCAACCGTCCACTCCCATCCGTTTTCCGGGCCGGGCCTGCCGGCCTTGCCCCGCGGGCCTGAATGGCCCCGCGGGTCATTGTCGTTTTCGAATATCGCGTTCGCCGCGGTTGGCCTTCCGGATCATGGGGGTGAGACCGCGTTCACAGCCGAGGCCCCCCGCCGGTTGATACCCTTGCCGCGACTCGTCGACGGCAGGTGAGCATGCATGCGGACGTAGGCACCGCCATCGCGGATCTCTACCGCATCTTTTCCCCGTACAGGTTCGGCGCCGGCGCTCGCGATTCTGGCGCGCCGGTGATGCTTGGCCCGCTGGAGGAGCGGCTGCTGCGGACGCTCCCGATCCGGGAGCTGCCGGCCGACCTCCTCGTCGCCTATGCCCGGGCGCTGCCCTACGAGCTGTGCGCGCCGGTATCGAGCGATCTTCGCGCGCTGCTGCCGCGTTATCTCGAACTCTTCGCCGCCGGTGCTCCGGACCTCGATCCGGGACTGATGCACGCCTTCGAGGGACTCGCCCGCGCGGGTTACCGCGATCACTGGAGCGGCGACGAGGTCGCGGCGCTCGACCGCTTCATGGAAGCGCTCGAGCGGGCTGCGGCCGGTGACGACGACCGCATGTCGCGGGCCGCACGCCTCGCCGCTGCCGCCGGCCGCGCCAAGATCGACGGCGCGCCCGGCCCATGATCTCGCGGCGGCTGCGGTCGCAAGCCCGCCCGCCAACCTCCCCTCAAGGGGGAGGTCGACAGGCCCGAGGCATTTCGGGAGGGGGGGCGTTCCGGTGGCGACGACCCCACCCCCTCCCGATCGTCTCGGGAGGCGGTCTCGTACCCCCTCCCGAAATTCACGCACGCTGCGCGTGGCGAATTTCGACCTCCCCTCAAGGGGGAGGTTACGGGCCCGGCCACGGCCCGCCGGGAGATCGACGACCGGTCGTTGAGGCGCCGGCCGGCCGTCAGCAGTCGCAGTCATCGGCGTCGACATAGCCCTCGGTGAGGAAGGCGGTCATCCTGCCGACGATGCGGTCGCGTCGCTCGTCGAAGCACGCGACGATGCGGCTCCGGCAGGCGAGGGCCTGCCGGCACTCCGGGCGCGGGCAGTCGAACCACAGCTCGAGATGATCCGCCACCACGCGGCGGAGGCGGAGCGCATCCGGATCGAGCGGCTGGCGCGCCTCGGCGCGCTCGAACCCCTCGATGTCGGGCAGCTCGGGACGGGTCCGGGTCACGGGGCATGCTCCATCGTTGCCGCGCCCGCATCGGGCCGGGTCGTGCGTCATTCCGCGCCCCGGCAAGAACCGGGGGGTGGCGGGCGCTTGCCAAACGCCGGCCGGGGTTGATCCACCCGGCCTGCCGGGATTGATCCACCCGGCGGTCTTTAAGAACGGCGCTTGGGAAAGCGCCCGCCGCGGCGACTTTCAGCTCCCGGGCTCGGCGCTCATCCCCGGCTCCCGCAAGAACCGGCATTAGCCTTGAAGGCGGCCGTCTGGAGTGACGGCGGTCCTCACCCGGGCTTCCCCACGCGGGTCGTGAGCCCGCGTGAAGCGCCGCTCCCCGCTCCGCCAATGGACCACCTCCGGATGGCGCCCCTCGCGAGCCGGGACGCGGGCAAGATACGGGACGTTTCGGGGGAGGGGATAAAGTCGGCGGGATTTTTGTTGGGGGCGATGCGTGCTGTCGAGGAGGGCGGATCGTGGAGGTGCGCTGTCTCGCCCTGCGGTCATCCTCGGGCTTGACCCGAGGATGACGGAGGAGGGGACTGAGGTGCGAGGGCGACGCCCGAGCCTCGAAGGACGCACCCTGCGTTCGGCCGGGTGACCTGGACCAGCGGCATGGGGTCCTTCGAGGTTTCGCGTGCCGCGAAGCACCTCAGGATGAGGAAGGGGGGCGTGCGCCATCGGCGCGAACCTCCCCCTTGAGGGGAGGTCGACATGCCGGAGGCATTTCGGCAGGGGGTCGTTCCGGTAGCGGGCTCTCTACCCCCTCCCGAAATTCACGCACGCTGCGCGTGGTGAATTTCGACCTCCCCTCAAGGGGGAGGTTAAGGGGCGGGCCCGAAGTGACGATGGGGATGACAGGGCGTCGATGGCGGTCTCCTGCCTCCTCATCCTGAGGTGCGAGGGCGACGCCCGAGCCTCGAAGGACGCGCTGGCGTTTGGCCGGGTGACCTGGACCCGCGGCATGGGGTCCTTCGAGGCTTCGCGTGCCGCGAAGCGCCTCAGGATGAGGAAGGGGGGCGTGCGCCACCGACGCCAACCTCCCCCTTGAGGGGAGGTCGACATGCCGGAGGCATGTCGGGAGGGGGTCGTTCCGGTAGCGGGCTCTCTACCCCCTCCCGAAATTCACCAGCGCTTCGCGTGGCGAATTTCGACCTCCCCTCAAGGGGGAGGTTGAGGCCACCTCCTGTTTCCGCAAAAACACCAAGGACGAATTGAGCGCCACCCTCGCGTGGAACCAATCGGCCCATTCCGCGTTATGACTGTCCCACACACAGGCGCGCGCATGTCCGCCGCCCTTTTCAGGATCACAGCCATGAGCCGCAACACCCTCGCCATCGTCATCGCCATCCTCGCCGTCGGCGCCGCCATCCTCGGCTACATGTA
>JAGRKZ010000013.1:71119-72832 GCA_020442065.1 Bauldia sp. | reverse complement strand
CCGGAATCGGTCTCGTCGAGCACGCAGAGCCACGGCTCGAGCAGCGCCATCTGCAGGATCTCGTTCCGCTTCTTCTCACCGCCTGAGAAGCCGGCGTTGAGCGGACGGCGGAGCATTTCCTGAGTCACCTGAAGCTTTTCGGCCGACTCGCGAACCTTGCGCATGAAATCGGGCGTCGACAGCTCCTCGAGCCCGCGGGCCTTGCGCTGAGCATTGAGCGCGGTCTTGAGGAAGGTCATCGTCGCGACACCGGGAATCTCGACCGGATACTGAAAGGCGAGGAAGACGCCCGCTGCCGCGCGCTCGTCCGGCGCCATCGCCAGGAGATCCTCGCCGCGGAACGTGATCGATCCCTCGGTGACCTCGTAGCCGTCACGGCCGGCGAGCACATAGGCCAGCGTCGACTTGCCGGAGCCATTGGGGCCCATGATGGCGTGGACCTGGCCGGCGTCGACCGCGAGATCGATGCCGCGGAGGATCTCGCGGTCCTCGACCTTCACATGCAGATTCCGGATTTCAAGCATAGCCATTGTTCTTGCAGGTCCTTTGCTCGCCGTCCCAGTAGTCGAGCGTCTCGCCCGAGCGCCCGATGAAGCGGATGCCGCCCTTGCCCGTCGCCCAGTCGTAGCGGGAGGTGACGGCAAACTTGCCGCTGTCGGGATACTCCACCACCTCAGTCGACCCGGCTGTGGATAGGCCCAGATACTTGAGGGTGGTCGTCCCGGTGTTGATGATCTGATGGGCGGTCTCCGGCCCTCCGGTCGGAGCGGCGCAGACATCGCCGGCCTTCACCGGATAGGTTTCTCCGCCGAAGCGGTATTCACCCTCGCCTTCGAGGATGATGAAGAGCTCATGGATCGTGTGGTGATTGTGGAAGGGAAAGGCCCGCTTCCCTGGCTCCACCACATGCAGCATCGCGCCGATGCCGGTCGAGCCGATGGCGCGCCCGAAGGAGCCGACCTTTGCCTGGAACTTGTCGCCGTGGCCATTGTCGCGAAGTGCTACGTCGGCGAGGTTGATGACGGGTTTGGGAGTGTCGGTCATGCTGACGCCTGCTCTCGTGATCGGATATTGCGGTGAGGCCGACTGAAGCCCGTGCGACCGGCAATTTCCACCGGACCAGGGCGGCGCGACACCGCCAGCGCAGCGGTGGTGCTGGGCGGCACGTGCCCTTCGTCAAGCGCGGTGGTCATCTAACCAACGCTCCCCTCGAGACTGACACCGATCAGCTTCTGCGCCTCGACCGCGAACTCCATCGGCAGGTGCTGGATGACGTCCTTGACGAAGCCGTTGACGATAAGCGCCACCGCCTCCTCGTCCGAGAGCCCGCGGCTCTTGGCATAGAAGAGCTGATCGTCCGAGATCTTCGACGTGGTCGCCTCGTGCTCGAACACCACCGACGCGTTCTTCGCCTCGATGTAGGGCACGGTGTGAGCCCCACACCTGTCGCCGATCAGCAGCGAATCGCAGTTGGTATAGTTGCGCGCGCCTGTCGCCTTGCGATGGCTGGTGACGAGGCCGCGATAGGTGTTCTGCGAGAATCCGGCGGCGATGCCCTTGGAGATGATCCGGCTCTTGGTGTTCTTGCCGAGGTGGGTCATCTTCGTCCCGGAGTCGACCTGCTGGTAGCCGTTCGACACCGCGATCGAATAGAACTCCCCTACTGAGTCATCGCCGCGGAGGATCACGCTCGGATACTTCCAGGTGATGGCC
>JAGRKZ010000013.1:0-70926 GCA_020442065.1 Bauldia sp. | reverse complement strand
TCGCGCATCGGCGCCGTGCAGCCCTCGAGATAAGAGACGTAGGCACCCTTCTCGGCGATGATCAGCGTCCGTTCGAACTGCCCGGTGTTGCGCTCGTTGATGCGGAAATAGGTCGACAGCTCCATGGGGCAGCGGACGCCCTCGGGGACGAACACGAACGAGCCGTCGGAGAACACGGCCGAGTTGAGCGTGGCGTAGAAGTTGTCGGTGACCGGCACCACCGTGCCGAGATACTTCCGGACGATCTCGGGGTGCTCGCGGATCGCCTCGGAGATCGAACAGAAGATGACCCCAGCCTTCTTCAACTCCTCCTTGAAGGTCGTCACCACCGACACCGAGTCGAACACCGCGTCGACCGCGACGCGCGAGCCGGCGCCCTCGACCCCGGCGAGAATCTCGCGCTCGCGGAGCGGGATGCCGAGCTTCTCGTAGGTTGCCAGCAACTCCGGGTCGACCTCGTCGAGGCTCTTGGGCCCGGGAGTCTTCTTCGGCGCGGAGTAGTAATAGAGGTCCTGGAAATCGATCTTGGGATAGTGGACCTTGGCCCAGGTTGGCTCGGTCATGGTCAGCCACCGCCGATAGGCGGCTAGACGCCACTCCAGCATCCACTCCGGCTCGCCCTTCTTGGCCGAGATGAAACGGACGGTGTCCTCCGACAAGCCCTTGGGGGCCTTCTCGGTCTCGATGTCAGTGACGAATCCGTATTTGTACTGATCGACGTCGATTCCGCGTACGGTATCGACCGTCTCCTGAACGGCAGGCATTTCAAAACTCCATCCACAGCGGTTTCAAGGACCGCGGGTCGAGTTCCGGGGGTGTCAGGCCGCCCGGATGTGTCCCGGTGCGACGTGCTCTAGCACGCGCACCCACCTTTTTGCGAACAAATCTAAGCTACGCTCGTCCGATTGCCAGCCCAGACTGAGCCGGATCGCGGTCCTCGCCACTTCCACCGGCACACCCATTGCCGCCAGGACATGGCTCGGAGCGACCTTTCCGGAGGAACAGGCCGCCCCTGACGAGACCGAGACGCCCTCGAGATCAAGCGCGATGACCAGCGTTTCCGCCGCGATTCCCTCGATCCCGATGCACAGCGTCTGCGGCAGTCGCGACGTGCCGACACCGAAGACAACCGCTGTCGGGCCGCAATCCGATATGGTGCGGGCAAGGCCGTCGCGCCACCCCTCCCACATGGCCGCAAGGGCTAGATCGTCGCGCGCGACCGCGGCCGCCGCCCCGAAACCGGCAATCGCCGCAACGCTCTCCGTTCCCGCCCGCAGACGCTTCTCCTGCCCCCCGCCGGCGATGAGCGGGGCAAAGACAATATCGTCATGGGCGCGGACAACGGCGCCGACGCCCTGCGGCCCACCGATCTTGTGCGCCGACAGGGTCAGCACGTCGACGCCCAGTGAGGCGAGGTCGAGCGCAATGCGGCCCGCCGCCTGCACCGCATCAGTGTGGACGAGGCCGCCGGCATCGTGGACGAGCCGTGCGATGTCGGCCACCGGCTGTATCACGCCGGTCTCGTTGTTGGCGAGCATCACCGACACCAACGGCCGGAGGCCATCGGCAGCGAGTGGCTCGAGCATGCGGCCAAGCACGTCCAGCCGCACGACGCCGTCGGAATCGAGCGGAATCTCATGGATATCGGCGGGGCCGAACCGCCCGCCGGCCAGAACCGAGGGGTGTTCACCTGCCGACACCAGCAGCGCAGCGGCCCGATGCGGCCGGCCGTTGAAGGTCCAGTCCGGCGTCAGCACCGTCGCGTTCGCCTCGCTGCCACCGCTGGTGAAAGTCACCCGCCGCGGATCACCTCCCACCAGGTCGGCGATCGCCCGCCGCGCGTCCTCGATCCGCTTTCTTGCGGCACGACCCTCGGCGTGCACGGACGAGGCGTTGCCGGCTTCGGCCAGCGCAGCGACCATCGCCTCGCGCGCCTCTGGTCGAAGCGGCGCGCTGGCATTGTAGTCGAGATAGAGTCGCGAACCGTCCATGTGCGAGGGGTCTCCGCTGCCGGCAATCCGGCCGCATCGCAGGACCAGCTATGGCAGGTGGCAATGGAACTCAAGAGGCGACGGCCTCGGGCGCATCGCCCGATGACGCGCTAACCACCTGTCCGTCGGCGTGGCACCGGGGCTTCGACCTCCTGCTCGGAAAGAAGCAGGGCAATGGCGTCAGCCGTCTTGGCGCGA
This sequence comes from Bauldia sp., assembly GCA_020442065.1. GTDB lineage: Bacteria > Pseudomonadota > Alphaproteobacteria > Rhizobiales > Kaistiaceae > Bauldia. The sequence goes on along the minus strand of JAGRKZ010000013.1, from coordinate 68,737 downwards.
TGAAGGTGGTGGCCCTGGCCCCTGGTGCAACCCTCCCCCTTCATCACACCAAGCTGCGCCTCGGTCTCGATGCCTTCGGCGATCAACCCAAGACCGAGGCTGCCAGCAAGCGCGACGACCGCGCGGATGATCGCGGTGCAGTCGCCGTCCCGCCCGCAGTTGCGCACCACCGATCCGTCGATCTTGATCTTGTCCGGGCGAAAGTCCCGCATGACGCCAAGCGAGGAATTGCCTGTACCGAAGTCGTCCAGCGCCAAGACGACGCCGAGGTCGCGGAGCGCCAGCAGCGTCGCTTCGATCACAGGATCGCCCGACAGGAGCGATGCTTCGGTTATCTCGAGCTGGAGCCGGAACGGCGCCAGCCCCGTGCGGGCGAGAGTCGCCGCGACCTGGATGCCGAAGCTCGGATCGCGGAGCTGAATGGGCGAGACATTGACAGCGACATACGTGGCCAGCGGCCACGCCGCCGCCCGCCGGCAGGCCTCGTTGAGCACCCAAATGCCCATCGGCACGAGCAGGCCGGTCTCTTCGGAGACGCGGATGAAATCCTCAGGCAGTCGAAGGCCATTGGTTGGATGTCGCCAGCGCAACAGTGCCTCGCACCCCTCGACCGCGCCGGTTTCGAGATCGACGATCGGCTGGAACACGATCAGGAACTCGCCCGCAGCCACCGCCCGCCGAAGGTCGATCTCCGTGCGGCGTCGCCGCTGCACCGCCTCCGCCATGGCCGGATGGAAGACGCGGTATGCTCCGCCTCCGTCGGCCTTCGCCCGATAGAGCGCGAGGTCCGCATCCTGCATGATCGCGTCGAGTGTATCGTGCTCGGAGCGGCGGAATGCGACCCCAATGCTGGCGCGAACGCCGATCGGCACGTCGGCGACGGTGAAAGTATCGCCGAATGTCGCGAGCAGCCGGTATGCCATCGCCTCGATTTCGTCGCCCGCGGTTCCGACCATCAACATCGCGAATTCGTCCCCGCCGAGCCGAGCAACGAGCGCGCCCTCACGGCGGAAAGCGGACAGCCTCTGGCCGATTGCGGAGAGGAGCCGGTCACCCGCCCAGTGTCCCATGGAGTCGTTGACCGACTTGAAGCCATCGAGGTCGAGACAAAGCACCGCGACCGATTGGTCCGATCCGGCCTGGGCGAGTGCGCGCGTACCGCGCTCGAAGAAGGCCGATCGGTTGAAGAGCCCGGTCAGCGGATCGTGGTAGGCGAGTTGCCGGAGCGCCTCCTCCGCCCGTGCGCGCTCGATGACGATGGCACAGAGCGGCACGCAGGAATCGACAACCCGCCGTTCGAGGTCCCGGGAATCGGTGACCTCGCGGTAGTAGAAGGCGAACGTACCCACGACCCTGCCATCGGGCGCCGGGATCGGGCTCGACCAGCACGCCCTGTAGCCGGATGGCAGAACGAGGTCCCGATAGCCCTCCCAGAGCGGATCGGAAGCGATGTCCCGAACGTCGACTTCCCGGCCGAGATACGCGGCCGTGCCGCACGATCCGACCTTAGGCCCGATCTCGATCCCGTCGATCATGGCTGCGTATTTCCCGGGCATCGAGGGGGCCGCGAGCGAGCGCAGCCGTCCGTTGTCGACACCGACAACCGTGCATGTGACGGATGGTATGAGCGCCTCGACACGCCGGCACAGCAGATCCATCGCCTCCCGGAGCGGCCGGCCGAGGGCAACGGCCCTGAGTACGTCGTGCTCCAGAACGAGAAGCTCGCGCGACACGCTGGCGTCGACCAACAATCAACTCCCCGTTCTTGTCATGGTACCGATCCGAAAGGTTGAGACCGCCGACAGCAAAACTCAAGCACGAGCCGCACTCATCCTTGCAATAGGGTTAGCGCCAGGCGCAGCCCGTCCAGGGTGGCCGACCGACGACGCATGATCCCCAATATGCTTGAAACTGACCCCGCGGGTTGTGATATGAAGACCGCCGCTCCGCCAGGGCGCCAATGCGCGGTGGGAGCCAAAGGGTCAGTTTCATCGGGGCGGACGCCGTCAGCGGCGCTGCGCGGCAATCAAGAAAGAAGACAAAGCGCGATGCCAGAAGTGATCTTCGCCGGTCCTGCCGGCCGCCTCGAAGGGCGTTTCCAGCCCGCCAAACAGAAGAACGGTCCGATCGCGATCATCCTTCATCCTCACCCGCAGTTCGGCGGGACGATGAACAATCAGGTCGTCTACCAGCTGTACTATATGTTCGCGAAGCGCGGCTTCGCTGTGCTTCGCTTCAATTTCCGCGGGGTCGGCCGCAGCCAGGGCAGCTTTGATCACGGTTCGGGCGAACTGTCGGATGCGGCCGCTGCACTTGATTGGGTCCAGTCGATGCATGCGGATGCCCGGAGCTGCTGGGTCGCCGGCTTCTCATTCGGGGCCTGGATCGGCATGCAGTTGCTCATGCGCCGGCCGGAGATCGAGGGCTTCATCTCGATCGCGCCACCCGCCAATCTCCACGACTTCACCTTCCTCGCACCCTGCCCCTCCTCGGGCCTGATCGTGCATGGCGATGCCGACCGCGTCGTTCCGCAGAAGGACGTGCAGGCGCTGGTCGACAAGCTCAAGACCCAGCGCGGCATCAAGATCGATCAGGAGATCATCCCTGGCGCCAACCACTTCTTCGAGAACAACGTCGACGAGCTGCTGACGACGTGCTCGGGCTATCTCGACAAGCGCTTGGCGATGGTCGACGCCGCATAGACGCCTGCTGCCCAGCATTGCAGGGGGCATCTGCCGCCATCCCCTGGCGACGACCTTCGCACCGCCGGGTCGTCGCACTGGTTTTTGACATGGGTCAAGACCGGGTGCCGTGATCTTGTCATGTTTGTCGAGCCGCAACCGCGTCGCGGCCGGTTCGTCAGACATGGGAGGGCGAAGGATGGCGAGCGCCAAGTCGACAGCAAACGGACAGAAGAGCACGACGGCCGAGCCGAAAGCGCCGGTCGTCAGCCCGGTTGTTGCCGAGGAGCAGACGGCCTCCGACGAAAAGACGCCCTCCGCGCCCGTACCGGCGCCCAAGCGCTCCGGCGCCGCCGCCCGCCATCAGCTGGCCGAGATGCGCCACGACCCCGAGGCCATCCGCCGGACGTTCGAAAGCGGCGAGTATCCCTATCGCGGCCCAATGCCCGAAAAGGAGTACCTCGCTCACATGCAGGATCTCCAGGTCGAACTGCTCAAGGCCCAGAGCTGGGTCAAGGAGACCGAACAGCGCGTCGTCGTCCTCTTCGAAGGCCGCGACGCTGCCGGCAAGGGCGGGACCATCAAACGATTCATGGAGCACCTCAATCCGCGCGGCGCCCGCGTCGTCGCCCTCGAAAAACCCTCCGAGCGCGAGCGCACGCAATGGTACTTCCAGCGCTACATCGAGCGGTTGCCGTCTGGCGGCGAGATCGTCTTCTTCGACCGCTCCTGGTACAATCGCGGCGGCGTCGAGCGCGTCATGGGCTTCTGCAAGGCCAACGAATATCTCGAATTCATGCGCCAGTGCCCCCAGCTCGAGCAGATGTTCGTGCGCTCGGGAATCCGCCTCTACAAGTACTGGTTCTCGGTCACACGGCCCGAGCAGATTCGCCGGTTCAAAGCGCGCGAGACCGACCCGCTGAAGCAATGGAAGCTGTCGCCGATCGACCGCGCCTCGATCGACAAGTGGGATGACTACACCGAGGCCAAGGAGGCGATGTTCTTCTATACCGACACCGCCGACGCGCCCTGGACCATCGTCAAGTCGGACTGCAAGAAGCGGGCACGGGTCAACTGCATGCAGCACTTCCTGTCGACGCTCGAGTACCCCAACAAGGGGCGGCGGGTCATGGGCCCGGACCCGCTGATCGTGGGCTCGGGGTCGCACGTCATCGGCCGCGACGACCATATCCTCGGCAAGTCGGTGCATCCCGAGAGTCGGCACGCCAACGGCAAATAGCCCGCTCGCTCATGCCGGCGGCGGCTTCTCCGCCGCATCGACCTCCCCGGTCTCCGTCGTCACTTCGCTGTCGGACGCGCCCGCGGCCGGCGTTCCTTCCGTTTCCATGGGCGGCGCCTCGTCGACGGGCGCGGCCTCACCGGGCACCGACGACTCCAGTCCAACCTCGGTCGCTGACGCCCGCGACGCCCGTCTCCGGTCTCGCCACGACGTGACCATCCCGACGATCTCGCGCGGGCTCTGGAACAGCGGGATGCGAGGCGGCTCGCGTGAGTGCTCAAGCGCAAGCCCGACATCGTCGATCTGGTGATCGTCATCGACGCTTCGCACGATCAGGTCGATCGGGCCGTAGGCGATACGATCGCCCGGCTCCATGTCTCCGGCGAGCTCCCGGCGCAGCAGTTCCGCGACCGTCAGGCCGGCATCGTCACCCTCAACCGGGGTCCCGTACAAGTTCGCAAGGTCGGCCACACTGGTGTCGGGGGCAATGCCGAACTCTCCGTAGAGCTGCGGATCAAAGGCATCCTTCACGGGTCCGGCGAACAATCCGTCAAGCAGATCGATGTAGTTGGGCGTGGTCAGGACATAGATCTGGTCGCCGGCGAGCGGCCGCCCGGCGAGGTCCGGCCGGAGCGAGCGCCCTTCCCGGACCAGGAGCGCCGGCCGCGCCCAGCGTGGAATCCTCTGGCCCTTGGCGACCGGACTCTCGGGGTGCACCATGTAGGCGACGATCTCATGATTGCCGCGGCCGGGCAGTTCAAGCTCGATGCGGTCGACCGGACCGATCCGCGGCGGCACCAGCAGCTTCAGCCAGCGCGCCAGGGGGCCGATCGTCCAGCCCTGAACCAGCAAGGAGAACAGGACGACCAGGAAGACGATGTTGAACAGTTCCTGCCCATAGGCGAGACCCCGCAGAGCGGGCACGATGGCGAGCAGGATCGAGGTCGCGCCGCGCAGGCCGACCCAGGAGATGAAGGCCCGCTCGCGGCGAGCGAAGCGGAACGGCGCCAGGCAGAGCCAGACGGCGATTGGTCGGGCGAGAAAGGTCAGGAAGACCGCGAGGCCGATAGCCGTCAGCGCCACCGCGGGGAACTCGGACGGTGTCGCCAGCAGCCCGAGGGTGAGGAACATGGCGATCTGGCTGAGCCATGTCGTCCCCTCCTGGAAGCGCTTCAGCGTCACCGCGTGGCGAACGCGGGCATTGCCGGCGATCAGGCCGGCCACAAATACGGCGAGGAAGCCGCTGCCGCCGAGCATGCCCGACGCCGCAAACGTCGCGAGCGCCAGCGCCAGGACGATGATCGGGTAGAGCGCGCCCTCAAAGTTCGTGCGGTTCACCACCTCCTTGATCACCAGGCCGCCGACGATGCCGACCAGGCCACCGACGCCCGCCTGCACGGCGAACGCGCTGAGGAGCTGGAGGATGGGACCGTCCGATGGCCCGGCGACGGCGAGTTCGACCAGGGAAATGGTGAGGAAGATCGCCGCCGGGTCGTTCGACGCCGACTCCACCTCCAGCGTTGAGCGGACACGCTCGCGCACGTTGATGCCACCGACCCGAAGCAGGAAGAACACCGCCGCGGCATCGGTCGGCGCGACCACGGCGCCAAGGATGAAGCCATACATCCACGGAAGACCGAAGATCAGGCTGGCCGCCACCGCCACCAGCGCGGCCGTGAGGAGGACCCCAACCGTGGCGAGGATACCGGCGGGCAGAGCGGCGATCCGAAGTGTCGATCCCCGGGTGGCGAATCCGGAATCGAACAGGACGATCGCCAGCGCCAGGCTGCCGACAAAGAACGCGGCCGGGCCGTTATCGAACTCTATGCCGAGCGGCCCGTCCTCACCGGCAAGCAAGCCGATCATCAGGAACAGGAGCAGGAGGGGGGCGCCGAAGCGAAAGCTGATGAGGCTGGTGAAAACGGAGACGACGACGAGCGCCGAGCCGATGAATATCGCGAGATTCATCGTCTCGAACATGCGATCCGGAGCCCCCCTCAACTCATGCCAACGGCCTCAGCAGCCACCACTTCGCTTCACAGTGACCTGCATCCGTGGCGAATCAAGGGCTTGAAGGGATTTTCTGGAGAAAAGAGTCGACGAGAGATCGAACTCCAGATCGCGATACGATTGCTCGTTTAGATTGTCTTTTTTTGTATCACAATTATAATGCGATCGGGGAAGTGTGGGGGATCGCGGCGACGGGCAGGCCCTGAAGCCTTGCTCGACGCCCAAAAAAGGCCGTCTTGACCCAGGGAGGCAACGATGTCGGACTTGGCGGGGGTGCGGGAGAAACTGCAGGCCGTCGTCGGTGCGGCCCACTCGGCCGAAGCGATGCTGCGGGACTTTGCGGAGGACGTGGTGCAGCCCGCTGCGGATCACCTGCCGCGGGCGACCGGCGATGAAGCGCCTGCGCCAGCGGAGGCAACCGGTATCACACTGACCGACGAACAGCGGCGGATCTGCGAGCGTGTCATCAACGTTTTCGAGACCGGTACCGTCGCCGGACGTTACGGAGCCATCAGCATCTATGCCGACGGGCCGAACGACATCCGACAGATCACCTACGGTCGGTCCCAGACCACCGAGTACGGCAACCTCCGCGAACTGGTCGAGATGTATGTCGGCGCCAATGGCGCATTCTCGGAGGCCCTCCGCCCGTTCGTCAGCCAGATCGGCCGGGTGCCTCTGGTCGACAACGATGCCTTCAAGACACTGCTGCGGCGAGCGGGCAACGAAGATCCCGTGATGCGAGCGACGCAGGACGTGTTCTTCGAACGTCGCTACTTCAGGCCGGCTCTCCGCTGGGCCGGAAACAACGGCTTCACGCTGCCGCTCTCGGTGCTGGTGATCTACGACTCCTTCATCCATAGCGGCTCCATACGCGAGGACCTTCGCAACCGCTTCCCGGAAAGGCCCCCTGCCCAGGGTGGCGACGAGAAGACCTGGATCGCACAATACGTGGATGTCCGGCACGACTGGCTGACCCATCATCACCGCCCGGCGGTTCGCGCCAGCAACTACCGGACCCGCGATCTGCAGCGGGAAATCGCGGCCGGCAGCTGGGACCTGGCCAGGCGGCCCTTCATGGCCAACGGCGTGCCGGTCTACGATACGGTCGACGGCAGCCGACTATCCACCGGCGCGGCAACCGCTGCGGACGCGACCAGCGCCCTGTCCGTGGGCGAGGCCGCTCCGCTACCGGTGGACGATGAAACCGTCCTGCGCGCCCTCGGCCAACCGCGTGGTCTCACGGGGCCGGTGGAGAGGCTGATCCGCCTGCGCAACGAGCGGTATCCCGACAGTCGGCCGCGGTACTGGGGCGTGGTCAATTTCGGTTTGCACTCGTCAAAGCCGCGCTTGTTCGTGTTCGACGTGAGCGCACAATCCGTCGCCGCCTATCTTTGCGCCCACGGGCGAGGCTCCGAGGGGCCGACCGACGACGGTTTCGCCAGCGTCTTCTCCAACACGCCGGGATCGGAGGCGACGTCGCTCGGTATCTACCGTTGCGCCGAGACCTACGAAAGCGACGACAACGGTCGCTCGATGCGTCTCGACGGGCTCGAACCGACCAACTCCAATGCCCGCGCCCGCCTCATCGTCATGCACGGCGCCTGGTACGTCTCACAGGACGTCGTGAACTCGACCGGGCGCATCGGACGAAGCCAGGGCTGCCCGGCCCTCGACCACCAGCATGCGCGGACGGTCATAGAGCAGCTCAGGTCCGGGTCCCTGCTGATGCATTGGGACGGGCGGTAGACGAACGCCGTCTGTCCCGCCTTGGCTACGCCGCCAGCGGCGACGGAGTGGCCAGCACGCCGCCCGGCATCGGATAGGGGACGCCGGTCGTCTCCGGCAGGCTGAGCGGCAGGCCGGCGACGCTCCGGGCGGCGAGATAAGCGAAGGCCTGGGCCTCGACGAAATCGCCGTCCCAGCCGAGGTCGGCGGCGCGGCGGACGTCCGCGCCGGTCGCGGCGGCCAGCATGTCGAGCATGGTCGGATTGTGCGCCCCGCCACCGGAGACGATGATGGTCTCGGCGCCGCCGGCGATGGCAACGCCCTTGGCGAGCGTCTCGGCGGTGAAGGCGGTGAGCGTCGCCACGGCATCCTCGAGCCGGAGATCGCGCACAGGGTCGCGCCCAAAAGCGTCGCGGTCGAGCGACTTTGGCATCGGCAGGTTGAACCACGGCTGGTTCATCATTCCGGCAAGGATCGAACGGTCCACGGTCCCCGCCGCGCCGATCCGGCCTTCGGCGTCCATCGACGTCCCCGTCGCTTCGAATACGAGATCGTCGATCAGGGCATTGCCTGGCCCGGTATCGCCGGAGCAGATCCGGCCGTCGGCGCCGATCCGCGTGATGTTGCCCACCCCGCCGATATTGGCGACGACCACGTTGCCGGCTACGCCGGCCTGGCGCACCAGGGCACGATGGTAGAGTGGCGCGAACGGGGCGCCCTGCCCGCCCGAGGCAACGTCGGCCGCGCGGAAATCGAACACCACCGGCAGCCCGAGCCGGCGGGCAAGCGCCGCTCCGTCGCCGATCTGCACGGTCAGGCGGCGCTCGGGCGCGTGCAGGACCGTCTGACCGTGAAAACCGACGAGGTCGACCGCACCGCCGTGAAGCACGCGAAGCCGCTCCACGGCCTCGGCATGGGCGTCGGTGACGACGGCCTCGGCCTCGCTCAGCGCGCCCGGCCGGACGGTCCGGTCCGCCATGGTCCGTGCGTCGGCGAGCGCACGGCGAAGCACCGCTCGCTCGGCCGGCTGATAGGGCCGGAAGAGCGTTGCTCCGGCACTGGCGATCCCCTCGCCGTCAGTGACGAGCACGGCGGCATCGACCCCGTCCATCGACGTGCCGCTCATCAGTCCAATCACCGTCTGCATCTAGCCGGCCTTCGATTTCGATGGCTGATATATGCGCAGGTGGCTGCCGCCCGGAAGGGTCACACGAGTCGTCCGTCCCCACGGCTGCGCGACGATCGGCGCGCATTGTACGTCGGCGTCGGCCAGATCGGCAAAAAGCGTGTCGACGTCGTCGCAGATCAGGACAATCTCATGGCCAGCGTCGCGCTCGGCGGGCTGGAAGGCGATCTCGGCCGGCGGGAGGGCCAGAGCGAGCCAGCCGTCGCCGGCATCCCCGCCCGGAATGCCGAGGACATCGCGAAAGAACGCCCGATCGGCCTCGGGATCGCGCGAATAGATGATCAGATGCGTCCCCGTCAGCACCGCTTCGCCTCTTGGTGAAGTCCGACTGCCGCTGTTATACGGCTTTCCGCACCGCTCCGGGCGGCATTTTCTCTTTTCCGGTGACCGTCGATGACCACGTTCAAGTCCGACCTCATGCACGTGCTCTCCGAGCGCGGCTTCATCCACCAGTGCTCCGACCCGGAGGGCCTCGACGCCCTCGCGCGGCAGGGGACCGTGGTGACCTATGTCGGCTACGACTGCACCGGCCCCTCGCTCCACGTCGGGCACCTGCTTTCGATCATGATGCTGCGTTGGCTGCAGAAGACAGGGCACAAGCCGATCACCCTGATGGGCGGCGGCACGACCCGCGTCGGGGACCCCTCCGGCAAGGACGAGACGCGGAAGCTGCTCAGCTACGACGAAATCGACGCAAACAAGCAGAGCCTCCGCGCCGTCTTCTCCCGGTTTCTCGATTTCGGCGACGGCCCCGGCGACGCGACGATGATCGACAACGCCGAGTGGCTCGCGCCGCTCAACTACATCGACTTCCTCCGCGACGTCGGCCGCCACTTCTCGGTCAACCGCATGCTGGCGATGGATTCGGTCAAACTCCGGCTCGAGCGCGAGCACGAGCTGTCGTTCCTCGAGTTCAACTACATGATCCTCCAGGCCTACGACTTCGTCGAGCTGTCGCGCCGCTATGGCTGCGTGCTGCAGATGGGCGGCTCGGACCAGTGGGGCAACATCGTCAATGGCATCGAGCTTGGCCGCCGGATGGACCGCCCTCAGCTCTACGCCCTCACCTGCCCGCTGATCACGACGTCCTCTGGCGCCAAGATGGGCAAGACCGCGCAGGGCGCGGTGTGGCTCAAGGCGGACATGCGCTCCCCCTACGAATATTGGCAGTTCTGGCGGAACACCGAGGACGGCGATGTCGGTCGCTTCCTCAAGCTCTTCACCGAGCTGCCGCTCGACGAGATCGACCGCCTCGCAAACCTCGCCGGCGCCGAGATCAACGAGGCCAAGAAGATGCTCGCCACCGAAGCCACCGCGCTCCTCCACGGTCGCGCCGCGGCCGAAGAAGCGGCCGAGGCTGCCCGCCGCACGTTCGAGGAGGGCGCGATCGCCGAGGCGCTGCCGACGGTCGCCATTCCCGCGGCCGAGCTCGAAGCCGGCCTCGCGGTGACGGCCCTTGTGGTGAAGGCCGGTCTCGCCGCATCGAACGGTGAGGTCCGTCGTGCCGTCGCCAACAACGCGATCAGCGTCAACGACGTCCGCGTCAGCGATCCCGCCCAGGTCTTCTCTGCGGCCAACCTGATGGCGGACGGCGTGCTGAAGCTCTCGTTCGGCAAGAAGAAGCATGTGCTCGTCCGGCCGGGGTGACCCGGCTCAGCGGCGGTACTCGAAGATCTTGCGGAAGATGCCCGGCGCCACCGCGGACAGGGGATTGACGAACACCCGCGGGCCGTCGATCGGTCCCTCGACCTTGAAAGTCACGCCGATCAGGCCCTCGGCGTTGTCGCCGCCAAGAATCTTGCCCACTACCGGCACGCGGCTGAACACATTGTTGAGGCCATAGACCGGGATGTAGGTTCCGCTCATCGAGACGATGCCCTTGGCGAGGTCGAACACACCGGAGAACGTCGCGCCCATTCCGGTGCCGCGCAGAAATGCCTCGTCGATGAAGATCTCGTCTCCCGTGTAGCGGAACACGGCATCCATCTGCTCGACATGCAGTCGCGTGACGTCGATCTCGGCACCCTTCTTCGCCCGGGTCTGTGACACCACCTCGCGCATCGCCGGTTCGTCGAGGATGGCAAAATTCGTCGCCGACATGGTGCCGGTGAGAGGTCCCGCCGCCGACGGGCGCTCGCCCTTGATCGCAACGTGACCACCACCGATCCGACCGTAGAGATCGAGGAAAGCGACAATCGCGCCGGCATCCCCGGCGCTCGCCTCGAGCGAGGCATGCCTGAGGTCGTCGAGGTAACTGAAAGAGACGGTGCTCCCCTTCTGCTTCCCGGTCGCAACCAGCCGACGCGGCACACCGCCGACGATCTCGAAGGAGATCGCGGCATCGGTCACGGTCCGATCGTTGAAGCCGCGAAGCTTGCCGATTCGTACATCGAGGGAGTTGTCCGTGTCGTCTCCCCCACCCATGCCGGCACCGTCCTTGAGCTCGGCGATCACGCCGCGCACGTCGAAGGAAGACCCTTCGGCGGTGATCGCATAGCCGCTGCCCTTGCGGCGGAGCTTGACCGATACGTCGTCACCGCGAAGGAGGCGGAACCTGACGAGGTCTGCGGCCACCAGCCCATCACCATCGCGGAGCGTGGCAGTCCCTTCGAAACCGAAGCCATCGCCTTCAAGCGTCATCGCCTCGATCCGGGTGCCGCCCTCTTCCGGTACCGCGTCGAAGCTCATTTTCGCCGGCACGCCGACGCCCTTCGACCAGCCGAGCCCAGGGATCACCAGCCGCGCACGGGTGAGGTCCAGGTCGTAGTGGTCGCCGGGCCGGCCATCCAGGCTGCGGACCTGCGTATCGACCGTGCCGGACACGATGTCCTCGATGTCGAGACCGAGCCTTTCTCGCGCCGCTTGGTCCAGCGCCAGCGAGGCCGCCTGCGCGCCGGTCCCACCGTTGCCCTCGTCGAGCGGTCGCGACAGACTGACCGCCGCCGGAACCCCATCGATACTTGCCGTGCCGTTGATCGTCACCTCCGCCGGATCGGCGTTTATGGTGACATCGGCATTCTCGAACGTCCGGCCTTCGACGGGACGCTTGCTCGCGAGATCGGTGGCGGTGACCACCACCTTCCATCCGATCTGGTCCTCCGGCGCCACCGACTCGTCCATGTCGAGGGGCACCCGCACCGACACGGCCACGGCGCTCTTGCCCGACAGGTCGGAGGGCGCAAGGCCGCGGCGGGCGAGCACCCGGAACGGCTCGGCGTCGGCAAGCTCGCCCACCGCCGTTGCCGTGCCCGAGAGCTGAACTTCGAGCGCGCCGTCGCCTGTGGGGTCGAAGACGTTGTCGATGGCGAAGGCCCCTTCGTCCACCATCACCGTCGCGCCGGCCGGAGTCTTTAGTACGCCGGACTCGAGATCGACTCTGAAGGTCTCGCCGGCCAGCACGGCCCGCCCTGATGCGCCGGAGAGCGGCGGAAGGCCGCCAAAGGTCTTCACCGACGTGTCCTCAAGCCCGAGTTCAAGCCTGAAGTCCTTCGCGTCGACCTTCGGCGGTTCGGGCCGGAACAAGACGCCCGGCGATACTGAGACGTCGAAGCGCGCCCCTGCTATCCGGCCGCCGAGGATGTTGTCGAGCGCCCAGCGTCGGGCGCCGGGCGCAATAAAGGCCGGCCACATCTGCTTCCACGTCGCGATCACCATCGGCGAGAGCTCGGCCGCGAGCGTCAGCGACGGCGTCTCCCCGTCGAAGCCAAGACGGCCGGCGGCAGCGAGGTTTCCCCCCGGTGTCTGGATGATGATCCGGTCAAGTGAGAGCATCCGCGACGGCAGGTCGAAGCCGCCGGCGACCTCGACGAGGTCCGCCGCGAGCGGCGCTTCGACCGAGTCGCGCGGCGCGAGCACCGTATCCCGGGACTGGAAGGCGAAGAGATAGCGCCCGCTGCCCTCCTCGCGGATCGTGCCGGTGAACGAGCCGCCCGTCGGACCGGCATGGATCGACGAGGGCTCGACGGTGATCTCGCCGCGGCCGGCATCCCAATGAGCCTTGAGCACCGCCTCATCGAGGAGGATCGAGTCGCTGTCATCCGGCCCGAAGCGCAGCAGTCCGGCGCCGACGTCGAGGCGGGCGGTGGCGCTGCGCACGCCGTCGTCGCCGGTCACGATCTCGACCTCGCCGAACAGCGGGATGTCCGGGGCGGTCTCGTCGGAAGTGCGAAACAGCCCCGGCGCGATGTCGGCGAGCGCGATCTGCGAGAACTTCACGGACATGATACGCCACGCCGTCGCCGGATCGACCTTTCGCTCGAGATGCCCGCTCCACCGCCCGGCCGCGCCGTCGGCGGACAGCTTGGCCGTCATACCCCTGCCCTCGGAGTCGATCCTCGCGGCAAGGTCGACGTTCTCGAACCGCGTGACGGCGCCGTCAGCATCGCGAAGGGCGAGCGTCGCGTCGGTGATCGTGAGGTCGAAGCCGCGCGTCGTCTCGCCGTCGACGAGGCCAGCCAAGGCCCGATCAAAGCCCTGAACCGCCCGGGCGAGCTCCGGAAACCCGGCGTCGCTCGCCGCCGACTCCGGGCTCGGCGGCGCGCCGTCTGCTTCGGCGCCGAGGCCATAGCCACCACCGCTCGAGGTCAGCGTGACGCTCGGCCCGGTCAGGGTCGCGCTCGTCACCCGAATGTTGAGGCCGATCAGCGCCATCGCGTCCACGGCAAGCGTCGCGGATGGAATCTCGATCACCGGAGCGCCGTCCCGCATCACCTCGATGCCCTTGAGGTCGACGACCAGGCCGCGCTCGATATCGGTTCGCGTCACGGCGCCGCCGACGGCGATGGTGAAGCCCGGACCGAGGCGGCCGGCGAGCGCCGCCCGCACCCGATCGCGGATCAGTCCGACATCGGTCTCGCCGAAGAGGACGATCGCGAGCACCGCCGCAACGATCACGACCAGGAGCGTCAGGACGCCGCCTGCCCAGAAGAGGGCATGGCGAACGGTGCGACGACGCGCCAGGGCGGGACCCGGCGCACCCGGCAAACGCTGTGGCGATCGCTCCCGCTGTCTCAAGTCAGGTCTCCGGCGAGGAGCCGGATCGGTGGCAACGAGCGCATTCTCGTCCTGTTGGCCGGTGTCCGGCCGGAGGGCAGGCCCTGGGCCGGGCGGGTGCCGGTCACGCCGGACGCCCGCCTTTTCTCGAGGCGCTTGCGCGCTAGATACGGGCATTCCATCAAGGCGGCAATCGCGACCAAAGGAAGGCACCATGACCGTACTCAAGGATGGCGACAAGGCCCCCGATTTCACGCTTCAGACGGACGGCGGCGGCAAGGTCAGCCTGTCCGGACTCAAGGGCAGGAAAGTGGTGCTGTACTTCTACCCGGCCGACGACACCAAGGGCTGCACGACCGAGGCGATCGACTTTACGGCGGCGATCCCCGCCTTCGACAAGGCCGGCGCCGTGATCGTCGGCGTCTCTCCCGACAGCGTCGCCTCGCATGACAAGTTCAAGGCCAAGCACGCGCTGGGCGTGATCCTCGCGGCCGATCCCGACCGTGCGACCATCGAGCGCTATGGGGTCTGGGGCGAAAAGACGCTCTACGGCAGGAAGTTCATGGGGCTGATCCGCTCCACCTTCCTGATCGGCGCAGATGGGCGGATCGTGCGAATCTGGCGAAACGTCCGGGTGAAAGGCCATGTCCCCGCCGTACTCGAGGCGGCCGAGGCCGCCTGACCGCCTGTGCATAGTAGAAAAACAAACGATTCTACGAAGGGTTTGTTAACCTTAAGCTTTTCTACTCGCCCGGTCGTACTCAGACCCGGTGAAGGAATCCATGGCGACCGACGCCCCGAGCCGAACTCCAGCCCGGCCCAGGAAGCCGGCCTGCCGCATCTACGTCGTCCGCAAGAAGACGATCCGCGAGTTCCATCTCCGGCCCTGGCTGGTCGTCACCGCGGCCGTGCTCGGCACCGCCTTCTTCGTCGCCTACTTCGCCGCCACCGGCTATCTGTTCTTCCGCGACGACCTGCTCGCCGCATCGTTTGCGCGTGAGGCCCGCCAGAAGCAGGCGTATGAGGATCGCATCGCAGCGCTCCGGGTCGACATCGACCGGCTGTCGAGCCGCCAGCTTCTCGACCAGGAGGCCTTCGAGGCCCGCCTTGAGACCGTCGCGAGCCGCCAGGCGGCGCTCGACGAGCGCCAGGAGATCCTCGCCGGGCTGAGCAAGGCGGCACGGAATGCCGGTCTCGTCACGACGCCGGGCAATGCGGGCGACGACGCCGAGAGCGACGATACCCTCACCACCGGCAGCATCGAGCCGGACAGCGCCGGCCCCGATCAGGTGCTTGCCGGCGTCGAGAGCTCGCTCGACGATCTCGGTGTCCGGCAGGTGGACTTCCTCGAGGAAGTCGCCACCAACGCGGCCGACCGCTCCGAGCGCATCGCCGTCGTGCTGAAGGAGATCGGAAGAGCCCCTCCGAAGGCCAAGGGCGACAGCGCCATGGGCGGTCCGTTCGTGCCGATGCCGAGTAACGTCGATCCCGACACTTTTCGCGACGGGGTGGAGCTGGTGAAGGCCGAGATCGCTCGCCTTGAGACCCTTCAGGAGACCGCGAGCGGCCTGCCGCTCACCACGCCGATGAGCCGGGGCAGCATCACCAGCCGCTTCGGCATGCGGACGGACCCCTTCCGCCGCCGCCCGGCGATGCATACCGGCATCGACTTCCGTGCTCCCACCGGCCAGCCGGCCCGCGCCACCGCAGGCGGCAAGATCATCTCCGCCGGCTACAATCGGGGCTACGGCAACATGGTCGAGATCGACCACGGCAATGGCCTCACCACCCGCTTTGCCCATCTCAGCAAGATCCAGGTGAAGAAGGGCCAGACCGTCGCCAAGGGCGACACGGTCGGACAAACCGGCAGCACCGGCCGCTCGACCGGCCCCCATCTTCACTACGAGATCCGGGTCAACGGTCGCGCCATTGACCCGATGACCTTCATCCGCGCCGGCGAGCAGCTCTCCCCGGTGCTTTAGACCGGCGCGGATATCCCTCGACATCCGTCCGCATCCCCGGCATATCGGTCGCTTTCTCGCCTCGCCAATCCGGCGAGACGTTCCCAGATATCCGCCCTGCGCATTGTCCCAGCGAAGCCCGAGATGACGTCCTTTGGCGAGAACCTCCGCGGCATCCTGGCGATCACCGCGGCGAACTTCCTTTTCCTGGTCAACGACACCTTCATCAAGCTCGCGAGCCCATTGCTGCCGCTCGGCGAAATCCTGTTCCTCCGCGGGCTCATCGTCACCGTCATGCTTGTGCTCGTCTGCTACGCCGCCGGCGTGATGAAGCATCTGCGGACGGTGTGGAACGCCTCGGTGTTTTGGCGGACGGTCGCCGAGGTCTTCGCCGCGATCCTGTTCCTCCTTGCGCTCTTCCACATCCCCATCGCCAACATCAACGCCATCCTCCAGGTCGTGCCCCTCATGGTCACCGCGGGGGCTGCGCTCCTCTTCGGCGAGAAGGTCGGCTGGCGGCGCTGGGCGGCGATCGTGGTGGGCTTCATCGGGGTGATGATCGTCATCCGGCCGGGCCTTTCCGGCTTCGACGTGTGGAGTCTGGTCGCCCTCGGCTCGATGCTGTTCATCACCCTCCGCGATCTTGCGACCCGCACCATGCCGAGGGGCATTCCCGCCCTACTCGTCGCGCTGGTCACCGGCATCGCCGTCGGCCTGTCCGGCCCGGCCTACAGCCTTGTCGCGGGCGACGTCTGGCTGGTGCCCAACGGTCAGGCGATCTTCCTGCTCTGCGCCTCGTCGCTGTTTGTCATCGGCGGCTATCTGTTTGCCGTCGATTTCATGCGCCACGGCGACATCGCCGTCGTCGCGCCCTTCCGCTACATCGTCATCCTGTGGGCGATCCTGGTCGGCTACATCGTCTGGGACGAGGTGCCGGACGCCTACATGATCGGCGGAACGGCACTGGTCATCGCCTCGGGTGTCTACACGATCCAGCGCGAGCGGAAGCTCGCGCGCCTCGTCGCCGAACCCGACATCGACGTGTAGGCCGCTACGCTCCGGCCTTCGCCTTCCGATTCACCCGCGCCACCTGCACGGGGTCGGAGAGCTCTTTCGCCGCATCGCGGCCGATCCATCGCGCTGTCCCGACAGGAGAACCCGCAAGCCGTTGCGCAACGGCGAGCGCCTGTACCCGCAGGGCTGGAGAGCGCTTGCCGACCTGGCGGAGCGCCCAGTTGACCGCCTTGCGGACATAGTTGCGGGGATCGCCCGCGTGAGCCTCGATCAGAGGCAGGAAGTCCGCAAACGCCCGGTCCGGTACCGTCTTCCCGTGCACCGCATAGCCGGCGACCAGGGCGAAGGCGGCCCGGCGAACGAACTCGCGCTCGTCTGCCGCCCACTGCCGCACCTTGTCGTCGACATGGCGCGTCCGCGCATAGAGCTTCATGCAGGCCTGGTCGCAGATGTCCCAGGAATCAAAGTCTGCCGTCCAGCGGTCCATCTGCTCCGGCGTCACCGCCGCAGGGTCGTCCACCAGCACGGCGAGGAGCCGCGCCTCATGCCATCCGGTGTCCCACAGCGCGGTGGCGAGGGCATGGTCGCGACGGTGCCGGCGGGCGAGCGGGCGAAGCGCAGTCATCGAGACGCCGAAGGCGCGCTCGGTGTTGATGCCGAAGCGCGCCATGCCGGCACGATTGGTCTCCGAGCCGAGGGCCTTCAGGTCCGCGACGATGGCTCCGGCCTCGGTCGCCATGCCCGGCACGGCTCAGTCGCGGTCGAGCCGGGCAATCAGGCTCGAGGTGTCCCAGCGCTTGCCGCCCATCGCCTGCACCTCGGCATAGAACTGGTCGACCAGCGCCGCGGCCGGCAGCTTCGCGCCGTTGGCCCGCGCCTCTGTGAGGGCGATCGAGAGATCCTTCCGCATCCACTCGACCGCGAAGCCAAAGTCGAACTTGCCGGCGTCCATCGTCTTCCAGCGATTCTCCATCTGCCACGACTGTGCCGCGCCTTTGGAAATGACGCCGATCACCTTCTCGACGTCGAGGCCCGAACGATGGGCGAAGTGGATGCCTTCGGCGAGCCCTTGGACCAGGCCGGCGATGCAGATCTGGTTGANNGGTTGACCATCTTGGTGAGCTGCCCCGCTCCCGCGGGCCCCATCAACCCGACCATCTTGGCGAAGGCCTCGATCACGGGCCTGGCGGCGTCGAAGGTCGCCGGCTCGCCGCCGACCATGACCGTCAGCTGGCCGTTCTCGGCGCCGGCCTGGCCACCCGACACCGGAGCGTCGAGGAAGCCGCAGCCCTTCGCTTCCGCCGCCGCCTCGAGCTCGCGGGCGACGATCGCCGAGGCCGTGGTGTTGTCGATGAGGATCGCGCCGGCCTTCATCCCGGCGAGCGCCCCGTCCGCACCGAGAATGACGTTGCGGAGGTCGTCGTCGTTGCCGACGCAGACGAAGACGAAGTCGGCGCCGTCGGCGGCCGCCTTCGGCGTGCCGGCGGCCGCGCCGCCATTCTCGGCGACCCACTTCTCCGCCTTCGCCGCCGTGCGGTTGTAGACCGTCACGTCGTGTCCGCCCCGCTCCTTGAGATGCCGGGCCATGGGGTAGCCCATGACGCCGAGCCCGATGAAGGCAACTTTCGCCATTCCTGCTCGCTCCGATATTCGACAGTGCCGATTGAATGCTGCCGGGTCTTCTAACCCGTATCGAGCCGCCCGTCAGGACCTTGCGGCGGAAACCGCAAGATGGGCTCCGAGCCGCCGTTCGAACACGGCCCAGACCCGCGACAACGTCTCGACCAGGACAAGGTAGAGTACCGCCGCCCAAAGGTAGACCGAAAGGTTGAAGGAGCGGGCAAAGGCGAGATCGGCGACACCCATGATGTCGTAGACTGTGACGATCGAGGCCACGGCCGAACCCTTGATCATCAGGATGACCTCGTTGCCAAGCGGGCGCAGGGCGACGATGAGGGCCTGCGGCAGGATCACCCGGAACAGCACCACCGCTCCGCGGAGACCGAGGGCCCAGGCCGCTTCGCTCTGGCCGCGCGGCACCGAGGCCATGGCGCCTCGCAGGATCTCGGACTGGTAGGCGGCGGTGTTGAGCGTGAAGGTGAAGATGCAGCAGAAGAAGGCGTCCCGGAACAGCCACCACAGCCCGACGCTCTCCAGCGCGCCCCGGAACTGGCCACTGCCGTAGTAGACGAGAAAGAGCTGCGCCAACATCGGCGTGCCGCGAAAGAAGCCGACATAGGCGAAGGAAACACCGCGCAGGAGGCGGCTCGGCGATGTCCGCGCCAGCGCGATCGGCAGCGCCAGCAATGCCCCGAGCGTCACCGAGATCACGACCAGTTCGACGGTGACGACGAGACCGTCGAGCATCCGGAGGCCGTAGCGCTCGAATAGTTCGGCGTTCATGACCGGCGCATCCCGCGGTTCGCCCAGCGCTCGATGCCCTCGACACCGACCGACGAGACAGCCGACAGGAAAAGGTAGATCAGGCAGGCGACGAGGTAGAAGAGGAACGGCTCCTTGGTGCCGCGCACCGCCACCGAAGTCTGGCGGAGCAGGTCGTTGAGCGCGATCACAGAGACCAGCGAGGTGTCCTTGAGCAGCACCAGCCAGAGATTCGCGAGGCCCGGCAGCGCCAGGCGGATGAGCTGCGGAAAGATGACCAGCCGCATCGTCGAGAAACGGCCGAGCCCGAGCGCGCGGGCTGCCTCGTACTGGCCGCGGCTGATGGCCCGGAAGGCGCCGAGGAAGACTTCGCTGGCATAGGCGGCGAAGACCAGGCCCAGCGCCACCATGCCCGCGACGAACGCGCTGACCTCGACCTGACCTTCGCCGAACAGGCCGAAGACACGGCTGAGCAGCATCTGGCCGCCATAGTAGACGATGAGCAGCGTCAGCAGTTCCGGCAGGCCACGGAACAACGTCGTGAAGATGCTCCCGGGAACCCGCAGCCAGCGGCTGCCGGAGTTTCGGCCGAGCGCGGCAAGGAAGCCGATGGTGAGACCGAACGGCAGGGTGGCAAGCGCCAGCCTGAGGGTCAGCCATGCCCCCGCGGCGAGTTCGTCGCCCCATCCATCCGGGCCAAAGCCGAGCAGCCCGAGCGTCTCACCCAATCGTCACAGCCCCTGCCCCCGCCACAGCCTCCGGCGCCGACATCCGGCGCCGGTGTTGTTTCCGTCGGCTCAGTAGATCGAGAACGGGAAGTACTTGTCGTTGATCGTCTTGTACGTGCCGTCGGCGACGATGTCGGTGATGGCTTTGTTGAACATCGCCTTGAGGTCGCCATCCTCCTTGCGGATCGCAATACCGACGAGGTCATCCTTGACCACCGCTTCGCCGAGGAAGGCGCAGCAGGCCCCATCGGCGCCCGCGAGCCAGAGGTTCGACGGTCCAACGTCGGCGAGCACGGCGTCGAGACGGCCGGCGGCGAGGTCGAGATAGGCATCGTCCTGGGTCGGGTAGAGCTTGACGTCGGCGTCGCCGTACTGCTCCTCAAGATATTGCGCCGACACCGTTGAGCCCTGGGCGCCGAGGATCTTACCCGCCATGCCGGCCGGCGAGACGTCGGTGATGCCGGTGTCCTTCGGCGCCACGAAGGTGAGGGCGTTGGTGTAGTACTTGTCGGTGAAGTCGACGACTTCCTTGCGTTCGTCAGTGATCGACATCGAGGAGACGATCGCGTCGTACTTGCCGGCCAGCAAGGCCGGGATCATCCCGTCCCAGTCCTGGGCGACGAAGCTGCACTCGACGCCCATCTTGGCGCACAGCGCGAGACCGATGTCGTAGTCGAAGCCGACCAGCTCGTTGTTGGCGTTGTAGCCGTTGAACGGCGGATAGGCGGCCTCGATGCCGATCCGGACCGTCGTCCAGTCCTTGGCGCCGGCGAACCCGGCCGAGGCGGCCAACACGAGAGCCGCGCCCACCATTGCCTTTACAATACGCATGTGCCTGTCCCCTTGTCTGATCTCGTCGTCCGCCTTCCGGCGTCAACCAGTCCTCAGCTTTCACCAAGTCGCGGACCCGCGCAACCCGCGATGGCAGCAAGGTCTGACGGCGTATTGATATTGAAGAAGGGGTCGAGTCCGTCCGGGCCATCGTCGAAGTCGACGATCGCGGGGTCATGCCGGGCAAGCCAGTCGCGCGCCCGCCGCGAACCCCCGGCCGCAAGAAATGCGGCGAGGTCGTCCGCAAGGTCGAGCGGCAGGAGTGCGAACGTGGGATGCGCGCGTCCGCGGCTGCCTGCAATGGCGACGTCGCCGGACCCCACGGCCACGGCGAGGCATGCAACGAGATCGTCCGGAAAGAACGGCGTGTCGACCGCAACGGTCGCGATCCGCGTCACGCCGGGCGCGCGGTCGCGGGCCCAGGTCATGCCGGCAAGGATTCCCGCGAGCGGACCAGCGGAACCCCGGACGGTGTCGGCGACCACCAGCAGCCCCTGCGTCGCGTAGGACTCCGGCGGGCCGTTGGCGCTGATCGCCAGCATCGAGACCTGCGGCGCAAGTCGCGCGACGGCGTGGGCGATCAGAGGTCGACCGGCAAGTTGCACGAAGGCCTTGTCGATGCCCCCCATCCGCGCTGACCGCCCGCCGGCGAGGATGATGCCGGCGATCCCCGCCGGCAGACCGGCACTGTCTGGGCCTTCGGACATGGCCTGTACGTCTGGTCGGAGGCTTAGTCGGGCGCCACGCAGTCGGAGAAGGTATCCTTCTCGTCAGCCCCCTCGGTCACGAAGGCGGTGTTGCCCTTGCTCCAGAAGACGAAGGTCTCGTCGGCATTGGCGTAGCGGATGCCGGAACCAGACATGGTCTGCGGCAGGGTCATCGTCCGCCCGTCGCTGAGCTTGAGATCGACCTTCTCGGCATAGAACGTGGCCTCGATGCTCTTGTCGTCCTTGCAGGCGAAGACGGCTTTGCCGGTCGGCTCCTCCGCAGCAGACGCCGTCCCTCCCGCGAGCAAGGCGAAGGTCAGTCCGAGGGCGGCGGCTCCGCCGACGTGGCTCCATCCGTATCGGCGTCGTCTGATCATGGGGCTCCCACCCTGTCGTTTCGCACGGCTGCATTGTCCGGCATGCGCCAGTCGGATGGAAGTCCGAAACTGCCGACGAACCCGGCCTCGCCGATCCGGGTGATCCCGAGCGCCCGGCTGCCCGCCATCGGCGAAACCCAACCGAGATCGATGACGCGGCGGAGTATCCCGGCGCCGAGGCGACCGGCGAGATGCGGGCGGCGCTCGCTCCAATCGAGGCAAGTGCGGCACAGCGGGCGCTGCGTCGTCGATGGCTCGTCAAGGTCGAGACCGAAGTCGCGGAAGAACCGGCGGCCCTCGGCGCTGACCATGCCAACGCCATCGGTGAGCACAATGCGGTCGCTGGCGCAGAGGGCGTCGGTAATCGCCAGCGCCAGCCGCCCGGCCATGTGATCGTAGCAGGTACGCGCCAGCCGAAGCGCCGCCTCGCGCGGCCCGACCGGATGGCGACGCGGGGGCCCCGACGCTGCGACCACCATCAGGGCGCGGAGAACCTCTGCCACGTCGGCCGAGACGAGACGATAGTAGCGGTGCCGTCCCTGTTTCTCGACGGCGACAAGCCGCGCGTCGGCGAGCTTGGCGAGATGACCGCTGGTGGTCTGCGCTGTCACCCCGGCATGAGAGGCGAGTTCACCGGCCGTCAGGGCCCGACCGCCCATCAGTGCGGCGAGCATGTTGGCACGGGCGGGATCGCCGACGAGGCGTGCGACTTCGGCAATCGTATTGCCCGAAACGACTCTGGACATGGCGGGAGCCTATCTGCCGGTCGCGGCGCCGTCATCGGCCAAGACTTCGGCCGCGACCGAAACATCACCCCTCCTCCGGGCGCTAGGAACCAGCGGCGACTTCCGGCGCGGACCCGAGGAAATCGAGAGATGGCAGCAAGAACAGACCTCGGCGCCGAGCTCGTGCTCCTCCTCGTCCTGTCGACGGCCTGGGGCGCATCCTACTCGCTTATCAAGATCGGTGTCGCCACGATTGCCCCGGTCACGTTGATTGCAGCCCGGACGCTCATCGCCGCCGCTGTCCTGCTCGCTGTGATGCGCGCCCGCGGGACTGCGCTGCCCCGGTCGCGCCTGATCTGGGCCCGACTTCTGGTGCAGGCCTGCCTCAACAGCGTGGTGCCGTTCACCCTTATCGCCTGGGCTGAGCAGACCGTCGGCGCCGGCCTCGCCACGATCCTCAACTCGACTTCGCCCGTCTTTGCTTTCCTGGCCTCGGTGATCCTGGCGCGTGGCGGCGGCGTGACCAGGCTCAAGCTCCTCGGCGTCGCCGCCGGCCTGTCGGGGACCTGCCTCATCATCGGCGTCGACGCTCTCGACGGACTCGGCAGCGACGCATTTGCCCAGATCGCGGTGGTGGTGGCGAGCGCCTGCTATGGCGGGGCGGCTGTCTTCGGACGCAGATTTCGGGAGCTCGACCCGATCGTCCCGGCCACGGGCTCGATGATCTCCGGCGCAGCTGTCCTCGTTCCGGCGGCGATCGTTATCGACCGCCCATGGACGCTTGCGCCCTCGGCCGCCTCGGTGCTGGCGCTGGTCGCGCTTGCCACGGTCTCGACGGCCCTCGCCTTCACCATCTACTTCCGGCTGATCGGGACACTCGGCCCGATCGGCACCACGGCGCAGGCTTACCTCCGCGTACCGATAGGCGTTGCGATCGGCGTCGTGTTCCTGGGAGAGACGCTGAGCACCACCGCCTGGCTCGGGCTCGGGCTCGTCATCGTCGGCGTCATCGCCATGACCGTACCCGCCGGGCGGGCGGCGAGCCGGGCCGCCGAATCCGGCGCCACACGGGGAATGCCCGCACCACGCCGCGCAGGCCGGTCACACCGGCCGTCCGTCTGGCGCAGATGATGGTGATGGGTGTGAGCCGAAAGAAATAGGGGCATCTCTCTGGAGGATGCCCCTGTTCGGCTTTCGCTCCGCTCGCCGCGCGGCCTTCAAGCTGTTGGCCACGACGGCGATCGGGAGCGGACGCTCACGTCGGCAAGGCTTACTTGCGCTTCGCCGGGGCTTTCTTGGTCGTCGCCGACTTGGTGGCCGACTTGGTCGCGGTCTTCTTCGCTGCCGGCTTCTTGGCCGGAGCGGCCTTCTTCGCAGCGGTCGGCTTCTTGGCGGCAGCGGGCTTCTTAGCGGCTGCAGGCTTCTTCGCCGGGGCGGCCTTCTTGGCGGCCGGCTTCTTGGCAGCCGTCGTCTTGGCTGCGGGTTTCTTCGCCGGGGCCTTCTTGGCGGCCGGCTTGCTGGTTGCAGTCTTGGCCAAGGTAGTTCTCCTCTCAATGCGGGATCGCGAATCGACCCACCACAACATTGTAATTCACATTGCCGGTTAATGCCGCGCTAATTGATAATGAAACCGGAACGACATCGCCGACTATTCGGCCGGCTATCCATCGCGAGACACGAGCCATACGAATTACGAGGTCGAACTGCGATCGCTTCGACCGGGTCGTAAAGTCGTCCGTGCGCAGGTCGTGATCAATGGCGTAGTGTCGGATAGCCGAGCGTAGTCTTCCACCTTCCGATCGACGCCAATGCTGTCGTTGCACGATGGAAGAACTCTCCTTTCCGCAGGCGCCCGGTGGCTGAGAGGGCGCCTGAAGCGGATATGTCCGTTGCGCCCCGTAAGACCGGATCAGGACGCCGCGGCAGGCCCCGCCGGACAACGCCGCCGGAAGATCCATCAGCTTCGATTCCGGCAGCGCCCACGACAAGGATTGGCCGCGACGGCGCCGGCCAACGAGGGAGCCGCCCTCCGGCGGCTCCCTCGGGTCGCGCGGAGGTCAGGTGAGGGCTTCCTTGAGGAAGTCCACGGTGCGCGACCAGGCGAGCGCGGCAGCGTCCGCGTCATAGCGGGCTTCGGACGTATCGTTGTTGAAGGCGTGGTTGACGCCCTCATAGACGTAGATCGTGTAATCCACGCCGGCTTCCTTCAGCGCGACTTCGTATCCGGCGATGCCGGCATTGATGCGCTCGTCGAGGCCGGCATAGTGCAACATCAGCTTGGCCTTGATCCCTGGAACATCCTCCGCCGCAGGTTGGGCCCCGTAGTAGGCGACGCCCGCCACCAGGTCCGGGCTTTGGACGGCCATCTGGTTCACGATGCCACCGCCGAAGCAGAAGCCGATGGCACCGACCTTGCCGTTGCTCTCCGCCCGCCCCTGCAGATACGGGATCGCCGCGACCGCGTCGCCAACCAGCGCGCCGCGATCTATGCCCTGGAACATCGCCGCGGCGTCCTCGTCGGTCGGCGGCGTGCCCCCCTGTCGCGACAGGAGATCCACGGCGAGCGCGACGAAGCCCTCGAGCGCCAGTCGGCGCGTCACGTCCTTGATATGCGGGTTGAGCCCGCGGTTCTCGTGAATGACGATGACGGCCGGCAGCTTTCCCTGGGCAGCGCTCGGCATCGCGAGGTATCCGCGCACATCGCCTACCGGCCCCGGATACGTGATCTCCTCGATCGTCAGCCGCGGGTCGTCGGCCGGAACCATGTCGGCCCTGGCGTAGTTGCTGGCCAGCATCGGAGCAATCGCAGCGGCCGCCGCGCCGCTCCCGGCGAGCTTGGTCAGCTTCTCCATGAAGCGCCGTCGATCGAGCGTCAGGTGCGTGTACTCGTCGTAGGCGTTGATCATCTCTTGGGTAATCTTTGGCGGCATCGATCTGTTCCCTCCTCGATCAACCGATCGCACCGGACACAACGGCTGAAGGCAGTATTTCTGTCTCAACCTCACGCAATCGTGTTGCGGCGTGTCGTTTCGTGCGAACGGACAGCACTTCGATCCGGACTCAGAGTGGGAAGAAGGCAGGAGCTGACCTGCCCGTGCGATGGTCTAGCATTGCTTTCCCCAGCGCCCTGCCTCATAAATTCCTACAGGGGTAGGCTATCGGGCACCGACAGGAGGCTAGAGACGCGGGAAGAGCTACAGTACGCCGCAAACCGGAGGATGAGGTTAGGACGCAAATTCCGCCCGTCTTCTCACAAACGGGCTTGATCTTTCCCTGTCTCCTCATGGACGACTTGAAGCCTGCTTCAAATGACCGACAGCGGGGTCGGTCTGCGACGGCAACGGAAATAAAAGGCTACACAGATGCGTCAGAATGGAACAGTGAAGTTCTTCAATGCCTCCAAAGGCTACGGGTTTATTACCCCTGACGATGGAGGAAAGGACGTATTCGTCCATGTCACAGCCGTGGAACGCTCGGGCATCCCGGCACTCACCGACGGCATGCGTATCTCGTTCGAGACCGAGCCGGACAAGCGCGGCAAGGGACCCAAGGCGGTCGAGCTCCAGGTTGCCAACTGAGCGGCGGCCGCCACAAAAGCTGAAGTGCTCTTGCCAGCCGCCGGTTCCGCCGGCGGCTTCTTCGTTGCCCTCATCACCAGACCCACACCCCGCACTGCAGAGGCCCGGTTGATTGGCTCCCGCCAAACGCTATGGTCTGCGCCCGTCAGAACCAACGCGAAGCGGCGACATGGCCAACATCACCAAGGAAGACGTCCTCGATCGCCTGCGGTCGGTAACCGCGCCAAACGGTGGTGACATCGTCAGCGCCGGCATTGTCTCGGACATCTTCGTCACCGGCGGCAAGGTCATGTTCTCGATCACGGTGCCGGCCGACCAGGCCAACGGCATGGAGCCGCTCCGCCGTGCGGCCGAGGTCGCCGTCAAGGGCATTCCAGGGGTGGAGAGCGCGATGGTCGTGCTCACCGCCGAGAAGAAGGCCCCAGCCGTCGGAGGCCCGTCGCCGCAGCCCGCTGCGTCCCGCTCTCCCGCCGGCCGACCGGCAGCCGCGCCCGGCGGCGGCAGGGCCGGCATCCCCGGCGTCGGTGCGATCATCGCCGTCGCGAGCGGCAAGGGGGGCGTCGGCAAATCCACGACCGCGGTCAATCTCGCGCTCGCCCTCAAGGCGAACGGGCTGCGCGTCGGCATTCTCGACGCCGACATCTACGGCCCCTCCCTGCCCCGCCTGCTGGCGTTGAAAGAGAAGCCGCAGGTGGTGAGCGGACGCATCCTTCGCCCGCTCGATGCCTACGGCGTCAAGGCCATGTCGATCGGCCTCCTCGTCGAAGAGGAGACGCCGATGATCTGGCGCGGGCCGATGGTGATCTCAGCCCTTACCCAGATGCTCCGCGAAGTGGAGTGGGGAGAGCTCGACATTCTCGTCGTCGACATGCCGCCCGGCACCGGCGATGCGCAGCTGACCATGGCGCAGCAGGTACCGCTTGCCGGTGCGGTGATCGTCTCGACGCCGCAGGATCTTGCGCTCATCGATGCCCGCAAGGGACTCAACATGTTCCGGCGCGTCGATGTGCCCGTCCTCGGCATCGTCGAGAACATGAGCTACTTCGTCTGTCCGCATTGCGGCGGGCGAACCGACATCTTCGCCCATGGTGGCGCCCGGCACGAGGCGGCACGGCTGGACGTGCCGTTCCTCGGAGAGATTCCGCTCGACCTCGGCATCCGCCTCAGCTCCGACGCCGGCAAACCCGTCGTCGTCGCCGACCCCGAGGGCGCCCATGCCGCGATCTATCGGAAGATCGCGACAGAGGTGTGGAACGGGGTGGAGGCGGCACGAAGCGGCGGGCGTCGGCCACCCAGGATCGTGGTCGAGTAGCCCGCCTCAAGGTCGCACCGGGCGACTATTCCGCCGGCGCCACCCAGCGCAGCGTCTGGACGCCGTTGTCGACCGCGATCACCGCGACCGCTTTTTTCGGGACGCGCACGCCCGGGGCGTAGCCGATCACCCCGACGACGCCCGGATAGTCGCGGGTCGCGGCGAGCGCATCGCGGATCGCTGCGGGTTCGACCGACTGCGCGCGGCGGATGGCATCGGCAAGGAGGCCGACCGTATCGTAGCCGAGCGGGGCAAAGGCGTTTGGCGGGTCGGCCCCGAAACGCGCCGCGTAAGCCGCGACGAAGGCCTTCATCTCCGGCGTGTCGACGCCAAGGAAGCGGTGGGTTGTGAAGTAGATGCCGCCAAGCGCATCCTCCTTGGAGAGCGCCACGACCGTGTCGGCGTCCCAGCCGTCGCCGCTCAGGAGTGGCATGGCGATCCCCGCCGCGCGCACCGCGCCGATCACCGCCGGGGCCTCGTCGGGACTGGAGGCGAGATACGCCGCCTGAGCGGTCGATTCCGAGCTCCCGAGCTTGTTGACGAACGCCCCAAAGCCAGTGGCGCCGGTGTCGGTTTCCGTCAGAACGATTTCGCCGCCGAGCGCCTCGAACGACTGTGCGAAGTCCCGGCCCACGGTGCGGGTGTAGTCACGGCTCTCGTCCACCCAAACCGCGACCCGATCAAGCTTGAGCTGTCCGCGGGCAAAAGCGGCCATCGCGGCAGCCTGAACGTCGTCGCCATAGGCGGCGTAGAACAGGAAGTCGCCTACCTCGGGGGGAATGGCGGGGTCCGTCGCGCCCGGCGACACGAAGGGCAATCCATGAGCCTGAAACACTTCTCCGGCCGGCAAGGTCTCCGTCGAGTAGGAATACCCGATCCCGGCAACGGCGTCGGGACTGGCGGCCAGGGCCGCCTCCACCTTCGTCGCGACGCTGTCCGGCTTGCTTTCGGTATCGACCGGAACAAGTTCGAGCGGGCGCCCGAGAACGCCTCCCGCGCCGTTGATCTGCTCGACGGCAAGCACGGCACCGTCGTAGCTGGGGGCGTCGAGAACCGATGCACCGCCGGTCAGGTTGAACGCCGCGATGATCTTGATTGGTTCGACCGGCCAAGCCTGAACCGGCAACGCGGCGAGGACGATGGACGCGCAAACGGCGCGGAATCCCGTTGTCATTCGATTGGCCTCCCTGCAGGACCTCTGGCGGCCGCATGCCGCAGACAACGCGGCAGCCGACGGACGGTACCACGGACCACGCGGAACGAGGACCCGCCGCGTCGGGAAGATCACGCGATGCGGCGAATGTGATTGTCCCAGGCGACGGACGGGTCCTCGCTCAGGAGGGTCTCGCCACGCCAGAGCCGGCCACGGCCGTCGGAGGAAAAGAAGTCGCCGCCGTCGCCGGTGACGCCGCACACGTCCGCCACATCGCGGATCGACACGACATTCCCGGTCGCCACGTCGAAGACGAGCATGCGCCCGCCCACCGGGCTGGTCGCGGCGATCCGGGTGCCGTCGCGATTGGCCGCGACCGCGCCGACATACTGCCGCATGCCGGAATAGGCGTCCGGGGCCGCCGTGACCAGGGTGGGCTGGCCGCCACGGCGATGGGCACCGACGAGATCGACGACGTCAGTCTCCGCCCCTTCATACTGGCCGCCGAACCAGACGCTGCCATCGGCCGCCTCCGCCATGTGGCGGATGGAGAGTTGATGCAGGCTTGTGGGCAACTCTGCCCGTTCGAGAACATCGCCGGTTGCCGCGTCGAGGTAGACCAGCGACGGCGCCATCGTGGCGAGATTGAGCTTGGTCCGCCCGAAGTCGGGGTTGGTGGCGATGCCGCCGTTGGCGATAGCGATGGTGCGGCCGTCCGACAGCAGCATCGCCTCGTGCGGCTCGATGCCGCCGGTTTCGAGTTCGCCGATGCGCGCGTAGCTCGCCGCCGGGTCATAGACTCCGAGGACGCCGCGCTCGCCGTCCCAGTCGTTCTCCGTCGCATAGAGCAGCCGGCCGTCGGCGGAGAAGAATCCGTGGCCGTAGAAATGGCGACCGGCCGGCGGCGCGAAGCTCGCGACCCGTTGCCGGCCCGCGAGGTCGATCGCCAGGGCAAACCAGCCGGGACGGCGGGCGAAAACGACGGCGGTGGCGCGGTCGGGCGAGACCGCGATATCGTGCGCGCGGGCGTCGAGCTCCTCGATGAACAGCACATCGCCGGCGAGGTCGAGCACGGCGACCGAAAAGGCATTGCTGCCGTCCATGCGGGCCGCGATGAAGGTCGGCGCACCGTCGGCCCGCGTCAGCGTCGCGAACGGCAGCGCGCCGACAGCCGCGATCGATGCCAGGAATCTTCGCCGGTCAATCGCCATCGAGAGAATTGAACCCCATGATCAGTCCGAAGGCGCCAGGATAGTCGTCCTCGAGAAGAGACACGATGTCGCCAAGCGGGATGAGGACGTAGGTGAGGTCCTTGTGGCGGTCGGAGTCCCTGACCTCGTCCTCCCAAGGGCCCGCATCCTCGACCCGCGCGAGGACCCCGTCGACTTGGGCCAGTTCGAAGGCGATCTCGCCGCCGATCCACGCCGCGTCTGCCGGCAGCGCCGCCGAGATCCCGTCAGGACCGACCAGGGCCAGCACCGCATCGATGTTGGCGCGGATCGCCGGCACCGTGAGGTTCGACCGCCAGAACGGCGCGCGCTTCGGCTGCGCCTTCTCCGGCGTCGCCTCGATCACGTTGGCAATCTTGAGATCGCGGACCAGTTGCAGCTGCTCGCGCGCGGCCTTGATGAGATCTTGCACGACCTCGCCGTGCGACCGGTAGACCGGATTGTCCGCTCCCGCCTTGCGCATGAGATCGGCGTAGCCGTCCGGCCTTGTCCAGTCCGACAGGACCTCCTGCGAGGTCGCCGCGATGGCGCCGGCGATGGCCTTGCCGAAGCCGCAGCGAAAACGCCCCGCCGGATCGGCCGCATAGACCAATGCTTCGCTCCCTGTCCCGTAGAGAACGAACTCCAGCGCCGGCAGCCCCTGGACGGCAACGCTCTTCTCGCGCAGCGAAGCCACCGCGAGCGCCGCCGGGTCCTGCGTGGCAAGGATCTCCTGGACCTGCTGAAGCCCGCGCCCGCGCGGGTCGGGCCAGAAGAATACCCGTTCGTAGCGGTTCCGATCGCGCACCGGACCGAAGCGAACCAGTTCGATCCGCGACCAGGCGAGCACGAGATCGCGGAACCCCTCCCTTGCCGCGGCAAGCCGCGCGTCGTCGGCCTCAAGGCAGAGGTCGGATAAGCGCGTCGCCTCTTCGGCAGCGCTCGCGGCCAACGCCTCGTATCCGGGGAGGAGTACATTCGCGAGCGCGGCGTCGACGATCGGCTTGAAGGCGATCGCCGGGACCTGCGCCTGGCTTCCACCTTCGTCGTCCGCCAAGGCTCGGGTGAAGCCGCCGAGCGCAAGCGCACCCGCCACAAGCAGGGTCATGATCGGCAGCCTTGCCATCAAAGCGACTCCAGGAAGCGAAGCAGAGCCTGCCGCTCTTCGGGTGTGGCTGCGACAACAGCTTCCTTGGCGACTTCGGCCTCGCCGCCATGCCACAGGATCGCCTCGAGCAGAGTGCGCGCACGGCCGTCATGGAGGAAGTTCTGGTGCTCGTTCACCGTTCCGGTGAGACCGATACCCCAGAGCGGGGCTGTCCGCCACTCGCGGCCGTTGGCATCGCCAACTGGCGCATGGTCGGCCAGTCCCTCGCCCATGTCGTGGAGGAGCAGGTCGGTATAGGGCCAGATCAGCTGGAAGCGATGCTGTTCTTGCGGCGCATCCCGCCGGGTCACGTATTTCGGCCGGTGGCAGGACGCGCAACCGGAGGCGTAGAACAGAGCCTTGCCCTTCAGGACTTCGGGATCATCGATGTCGCGGCGGGCGGGCACGGCCAGGTTGCGGCTGTAGAAGGCGACCAGGTCGAGCACCGGATCGGGCGCCTCGACCGGCCCGAGTTGCGCCTGAACGCCGTCCGGCGCGTCAAGGCACGCCGCCTGCGCGGCGGTACAGTCGCCCCAGTGCGCCGGCACCGGCGGCGTCGAAATGCCCATGTCCCCGGCGAAGGCGTCGGCCGACTGAGCGGCGACGCTCGGCGTCGACGCCTTCCAGCCAAAGCGTCCGAGCGTCGGTTCGCCCGTTGTCGGATCGCGCACCATGCTCGGCCGACCGGAGACGCCATCGCCATCCGCGTCATCCGGGTCGACGTTGGCGAGAATGTCGCCGGGATGGATCTGCTCCAGGAGGCCGACCCCGATCATCGGCGGCGCAACCCGCGGCGACAACATCACCTCGTCGGCCATCGGCCCGTAGCCGAGATTGTCGACGGCATAGGTCGGCTTGCGCAGCATCGCCGTCTCGCCACCGTTTAAGGCGACCGGGACATCCTCATAGGTGATGCGCAACTCGCCCTCGGCCGGCACGCCGGGGACGCCAAAGTTCTGGAGTTGTCCGCCATAGGTGCGCTCGGGGATGCGCAGCATGGCCTTGCTCGCCAGCGCCTCCCGCTCGGCGTCGGTCGAGGGCGGCACCGACAGGCGCAGGAACATCGAGACCGCGCGGTTGTTCGGCGCCGGCGGGTTGCCGCGGCCATCCTTGAGGTGACACTCCTGGCAGCCGCGCGCGTTGAACAGGGGTCCGAGACCATCCGAAGCCTGGGTCGATGACGGTGACGACACCCAGGTCTTCCGGAACAGGCCATTGCCGATCTTGAAGCGCTGCTCGCCTTCGAAAGTGAGATTAGAGAGCGAGTGCGAAAAGGCGTCGCGGTTGGGCGTCGCCTGGGACGTCGTCGCCCCGGCCGACATGCTCTCGAAACGCTCCGGCCGGGTGAAGTCGTCGGTCAGCGCGGTCACCTCGGCAACCCGCTGACGGTCGCGTTCGTTCAGATCGTCCCGATAGGCAAGGTAGCCGCTTCCGGCCGCCGTCCCGACGATCAGCAGCAGGGCGCCGGCGAAGGCGGCGAACTCGGCGAGACGGCCTCCGGCAGGACCGGGCCTCCCCGAGGCGCGGCTCTCACGCTGGCCATCATGTGGAGGGCGATAGCGGTACGGGATCATGCGTCATCGGTTCCGGCATGATGCGAGGGCAGCCCCACCGGCCCTCGCGCCACGCCCTGCGGGGTTTCGCCTCTATTGGAACACCGCGTCCGGGTTGTCGAGGCTGTCGGACCCTTCGACTGTGATCGTGCCGAGATCGAGGACAGACACGGCGCGTTCGATCGAACGGGTCTGGTCGATCAAGGTGTCGATCGCAGCCTGAACGATGTCATTGCCCGCCGCGTTCCCCTCGCCGATCATCTGGTCGTAGGCCTCGATGCTCTCGCCACGGGTCCGCATCGCGGCCATCGCCACGATCGTCGCAATGAGCTTGCCCCGGATCTCCCGGTCGAGTGCGGGCTCGACCGCCGCGACAAGGTCGGCGACTGAGGGACCGGAGACGATCGATCCGTCGATCCGCTTGTAGTGCGCCGTATAGACGTTCCGGATGCCGACCTGATCGTAGTAGTGCGAATTGTACGTGTTGTCGGAGAAGCAGTCGTGCTCTTCCTCGGGGTCGTGAAGCAGGAGTCCAAGCTTCATCCGCTCGCCGGCGACTTCGCCATAGGACAGAGACCCCATGCCCGTGAGGATTGCGGCAAGCCCCGCCTTGGGGTCCGCGGCGAGGGTCTTCCGCGCTTCGCCCGTGGCGGTCCAGTTCGCCACCATCTCCTCGAGATCGGAGACCAGCAGCGTCGACGCGGCCTTGAGATAGGCAGCGCGGCGATCGCAGTGACCGCCGGTGCAATTGGCGAGATCGTAGTCGGTCGCCGGGCGCGCGCCGGCGCCCGGACCGGTCCCGTTCAGGTCCTGCCCCCAGAGCAGGAACTCGATGGCATGATAGCCGGTGGCGACGTTGGCCTCGTTGTCCTCGGCCTCCTGCAGCGTGTCCTGAAGCAGCGCCGGAGTGATCGTTGTCGCGTCAATGGCCTGGCCGCCGATCGTCAATTGCGGGTTGGCGATCACGTTCACGACGTAGAGGTCATTGGTATCGGATTCGGTGCCGTAGGAGACGTCGACATAGTCGATCAGGCCCTCGTCCAGCGGCCAGGCGTTCACCCGCCCCTCCCAGTCGTCGACAATCGCGTTGCCGAAACGGAAGACCTCGGTCTGCTGATACGGGACCCGCGCGGCGCGCCACGCCGCCCGTGCCGCCGTCAGTGTCGCCTCGCTCGGATGGGCGATGAGCGCATCGACCGCGGCGTCGAGGCTGCGCGCCGCGATCAGCGAATCCTCGTATCCCGCGTGCGCGATGTCGGCGTAGGTCTCGATGACCGCGGCCGCATCGGCCGCGAAGCTGCTGCCGGTCATGCCGCCCAGCACCGCCACCGAGGCGGAGATGACCAGAGTCCGAGACCAGGCCCGCCCGTCACTCATCATCGTCAATTCTCCTGATACTTTCTGGTAAAATCGATCTTCGAGACCATTTGGTTGTTTTGAACAGTTCTTACTTACATTTTTTAGAACATATCCAAACAACTTCAGTTGTTCGTCACGGGTTTATTGTCACATAACTTTGCCGTCAAGCGCGCTGTTTTGGAATTGGTCGAGACATCGGCCCGCGGCCCACGGGCGCTGGCGGTTCCGGAGTCGAGCGTCGCGTCGTATGAATGGCGGATGCGGCAGGCTGCACCACGCGCTCTATCGGTGACCTGCGTCCTTGTGGCGCTGGCCACACTCTGTGTCACGACGGGCCCGACGCATCTTGCCGCCGGCGACGACGGGCGCTTCTCACCCCGGCTCGGGGGCGCGACCACGATCGAGGATGCTGGAGCCGGCGCCTTCGGCCACATGGCGGCCAATGCACCGGAGGCCCGCCGCCGCGACTTCGGGCTGGGCAGCCGCCTCTTCGCCATCGAGTGGGCGCCTTACCCCAACGCCGTGAAGATCTTCGACGGCCTGGGGCCGACCTTCAACCGCGCCTCCTGCGCCGGGTGCCACCAGGCCAATGGCCGGGGGCGACCGCCGGAGCACGCGGGCGAGCCGATGGACTCGATGCTGGTGCGGGTCACGGCGGCAGCGGCGACGCCGGACGCCTATGGCGACCAGATCAACGATCGCGCCATCGACGACGTGCCGCCGGAAGGTCAGGTCCGCATCCGCTACGACACGATCACCGGTGCCTATGGAGACGGAACGCCGTACACACTCCTCCGTCCCCGCATCGAACTCGTCGACCTCGCCTATGGCGCGCTCGACGGCGCGGCCTTCAGCCCCCGCGTCGCTCCCGCGATCATTGGCCTCGGCCTCCTCGAAGCCGTCCCTCTTGCCACGCTGGAGTCGCTCGCCGACCCCGACGACAGCGACGGCGACGGCATCTCCGGCCGGATCAACCGTCTCGATCCGGCCGGGACCGCCGGCCGGTTCGGATGGAAGGCCAATGTCGCGGATCTTCGCCACCAGGTCGCCGCCGCCGCAATCGGCGACATGGGGCTGACCACGTCACTCTATCCGGCCCAGAACTGCCCGCCGGTCCAAGCCGAGTGCCTCGCGGCGCCGGCCGAGGACGGCCCCGAGATCGTGGATTCCCTCCTCGCGCGGATCGTCACCACGATGCGCACCGTCGCGGTTCCGGCGCGGCGCGATGCGAACGGGGCCGAGACCGATGCCGGGTACGCGGCGTTTCGTCGTCTGGGCTGTGCCGCCTGCCATGTCCCGACGCTGGCGACCGACGGGGCGGCTGTCCTGCCCGAGCTGCGGGACCAGACCTTTCATCCCTTCACGGATCTCATGCTCCACGACATGGGCGCGGGCCTCGCCGACGGCCGCCCGGATCACGATGCCACCGGCTCGGAATGGCGGACGCCGCCGCTCTGGGGGTTGGGACTGGTTCCGGTGGTCAGCGGGCACGACCGGCTGCTTCATGACGGCCGCGCCCGCGGCTTCGCCGAGGCGATCCTGTGGCATGGCGGCGAGGCCGAAGCCGCGCGCGAAGCATTCCGGACGGCCGACCGCGACGAGCGCGAGGCACTGCTCGCCTTCCTCGGCTCGCTGTGACGGCGCTCAGGCGCTCGCCTTTTCCTTGTCGAGGACGATGTAGTTGAGCGGGAGCGCGGTCGTGTACTTGATCTGCTCCATCGCGAAGGTGGTCGAGACGTCGGAGATGTCGATCTTGGCGATCAGCCGCTTGTAAAAGGCGTCGTAGGCCTCGATGTCCGGCACCACCACCCGGAGCAGATAGTCGACCTGGCCCGCCATCCGGTAGAACTCGATGACCTCGGGAAAATCGCGGATCACCTCGGCGAAGCGCTTCAGCCATTCGTCGTTGTGCTGGTTGGTGGTGATGGCGACGAACGCCGTGACCCGGGTATTGACCTTGCGCGGGTTGAGGATCGCCACCCGCCCGGTGATGACCCCGTCCTCCTCCAGCTTCTGAATGCGCCGCCAGCACGGTGTCGTCGACAGCCCGACCCGGCGGCCGATCTCCGCCACAGGGACAGTCGCATCCTCCTGAAGAATCTGCAGAATCCGACGATCGAGACGATCCACCATCACACACCCCGACAATGATGTTCCTGATTTCGGTATGATCTGAAATCAGATATCGAATCAAGCCGTCTGACGAAATTTTTTTTCATCCACGCGGGACGGACGTGATAGCTCTTCCGCCACCGCCGCCCGGACGTAGGGCAGCAACTCCGCCTCGAACCAGGGGTTCCGCTTGATCCAGGCGTTGTTCCGCCAGGATGGGTGCGGAAACGGAACAATGGTGGGGGCGTTCGTCGCGGCAACGATGTCGCGCCAGGCCGTGACCGTCTCGGTGAGCGTCGGTCGTGCCATCACGCCGAGATGCCAGACGTGGGCGTAGGAGCCGACCGCCAGCACCAGTCGGATCTGCGGGAGCATCGCGAACAGTTGCTCGCGCCAGGTCGGCGCGCACTCCTTCCGCGGCGGCAGGTCGCCGCCATGCCGGTCATGGCCGGGAAAGCAGAAGCCCATCGGCACGATGGCAATGCGGCTCGCGTCGTAGAACGTTTCGGAGTCGACTCCCATCCAGGCACGCAGCCGATCGCCGGAAGGATCGGTGAACGGCGTCCCGGAGGCGTGGACCCGGGTTCCGGGCGCCTGTCCAACGATGCAGATCGTCGCCGTGCCGGAGACCCTCAGGACCGGTCGCGGCTCGTGCGGCAGCGGCAGGCCGGCCGGCCTGTCCCGACAGATTCGGCAGGCGCGAATCTGCGCCGTGAGCGCATCGAGACCGGCTGACCGGGACGAGGGCTTTGGCTGGCACGGACGGGGCGGCATGGCTAGGAAGATAGCAGCCGCCGGGCAGATTTCATCTGCCGTGGGAGCGAGGTCGCTCAGGGCGCGGCGGATTTTCCCGAAACCCCGGCCTCCGCGAAGGTCGCCATGCCGGCGTGGGTCTCCGCCGCCGCCCGGACAATGCCGGCCGCCAGCGCGGCGCCGGTCCCCTCCCCCAACCGCATGCCGAGGTCGAGGAGCGGGGCCTTGCCCATCCGTTCGAGTGCACGGCGATGACCGGGCTCGGCGGAGACATGGCCGAACAGGCAGTGATTCACCGCAGCCGGATCGAGGGCGTAGAGCACCGCCGCGGCCGCCGTCGCGACATAGCCGTCGACAATCACCGGCACGCGCGCGTGGCGCGCAGCAAGCACCGCCCCAGCCATCGCCGCCAGTTCCCTACCGCCGAGACGCCGGAGCACCTCCAGCGGATCGGCGAGCCGGCCGCGATGGAAGGCGAGCGCCGCCGCCACCACCTCGCGTTTCCGGGCAAGGCCTTCGTCGTCGAGGCCGGTGCCACGGCCTACCCAGTCGGCGACGTCGCCGCCGAACAGCGCCGCAAAGAGCGCCGCCGCGATGGTGGTGTTGCCGATGCCCATCTCGCCGATGCAGAGGAGGTCGATGCCGCCGGCAACGGCCTCCATCCCGAAGGCCATGGTGGCCGCACAGTCGGCCTCCTCCATCGCCGCGTCCGTGACGATGTCGGCAGTCGGCACCTCGAGTGCGAGATCGAGCACCTTGAGGCCGAGGTCGTAGGCGCGGCAGAGCTGATTGATCGCGGCGCCACCGCGGCCGAAGTTGTCGACCATCTGCCGGGTCACGTCCGCCGGGAATGCCGACACCCCGCGTGCCGCAACGCCGTGATTGGCGGCGAAGATGGCGACCATCGGCCGGTTCACCGCAGGCGGCGCCCGTCCCTGCCATTCCGCCAGCCACACCACGATGTCTTCGAGCCGACCGAGGGCGCCGGGCGGCTTGGTCAGCACACTGTCACGGGCCCTTACCGCTTCGGCGGCCGCCAAATCGGGTCCTGGCATCCCCCGGACGAGGGCTCGGATATCGTCGAACGGGATCGCCGAGGTCGGCATCATGCGGGAAAAGCCTTCGATCTGGGGGATTCTTGGCCAAGGCAGGCCGAGGTTCTATAACTCTCGGCGGATCGGCCGCAAGGCGAAGAGGACGCGACGACGTTGTCTCCCGAGGAGCCATTGCTGCGGGGCGAAGCCGAGGCGGCGATCGAGGACCTCAGGACATCGACCGCATTCCTCACGCGGCTGCCCCCCGACTGGATTGGCAGC
The DNA here is from genome assembly GCA_020442065.1 of Bauldia sp. GTDB lineage: Bacteria > Pseudomonadota > Alphaproteobacteria > Rhizobiales > Kaistiaceae > Bauldia. The sequence continues at coordinate 30,684 of JAGRKZ010000013.1, read as the reverse complement.
CCGGCGCAGGCGATGCCGGACTTTCGCCGTGCGGCACGGGTCTTTCCCCTCGTCGGCGCACTGGTCGGTGCGGTCGGCGGGGCGGTTCTCCTCCTTGCCGCCTGGCTCCACCTGCCGCCGCTGCTTGCCGCCGGACTCGCGGTCCTTGCCACCGTTGCCTTCACCGGCGCGCTGCATGAAGACGGGCTCGCCGACACCGCCGACGGCTTCGGGGGCGCCGGAAGCGCCCAGCGCCGGCTCGAGATCATGGACGACAGCCGGATCGGAACCTTTGGCGTCATCGCCGTCGTCTTCTCGCTGCTGCTGCGGGTTGCGGCGCTCACCAGCCTGATCGCGCTCGGGCCGTTTCGCGCAGCGCTGGCGCTGGTCGCCGCCGAGGCGCTGTCGCGCGCGGCCATGGTCCGGTTCTGGGAGTCGCTCCCGGCGGCCAAGCCCGGAGGCCTTGCCAGCGACACGGGTCCCCCCGACCATCAGGCAACCGTCATCGCCCTGGTTCTCGGATTTTTGATCACGCTGGGGCTGGTGTGGCCGGCGCTCGGCTTCTGGCCGGCCATTCTCGCCATTCTCCTCGTCTCCCTGGCGACCTATATGTTCGCAAGGTTGTCGCAGGACGCGATAGGCGGACGGACCGGCGATACGCTCGGCGCATGTCAGCAGGTCGCGCTTCTCGCCTTTCTCGTCGGCACGACGGCCGCCTGATCTCGCTACTGGTTTCGGGACCGATGAATCCGGACGTTCGCCACACCCAGCTGTCGCCTTGCATCAAGGTCTGCGTCGTCGACGGCCCGTCGGGACTCTGCGCAGGCTGCGGGCGCACGCTTGCCGAAATCGGCAGCTGGCTCGGATTGAGCGACGCGCAGCGCCGGGCCGTGATGGCCGAGTTGCCGGCGCGGCTCGCCACGCTGTCGGTCGTGGCCGTGCCGTGAGCGATCGTGATGCGCCCTCGCCGCGCCCGCGCAGTGCACTGCTGCCCCGCCTCCTGCTCGGGCTCGCCGCCGTCGTCCTCTTCGCGGCGTTTGCCTTCATTGTGCTTGATTCCGGCTTTGCCCGCGAGGACGCCGACGCGCCGCGTCTGTTCGCCCTGCTGGCGATCCTCGTCTTTGTCGCGGCCGGCCTGTTGGGGCGTCAGATGAAGACCTGGCACATCTTCCGCGCCATGCTCGCCTGGGCGACGATCATCCTCGTCGTCGCAGGGGTCTACGCCAGCCGCGAGGAGATCGCCGGCTTCGCCGGCAGGCTGGTCGGCGCCCTCGTCCCGGGTGTCCCCGTGTCCGGCCGTCTCGCCGGTGAGGCCAATCCCGACAGCGTGGTGGTGACGCGGGCCGGCGACGGGCATTTCGCCGTCCGCGCCAGCGTCGACGACGTGCCGCTGACGATGCTCATCGACACAGGGGCCAGCTTCGTGACGCTCAGCCAGCGCGACGCCGAGCGTGTCGGTATCGACGCCGCCGGCCTCGCCTATGTCGTGCCGATCCAGACCGCCAACGGCATGATGCGGGCGGCGAGCATCACGCTCGACCGGCTGTCCGTCGGGACCATCGAGCAACGGCGCGTCTCAGCCCTCGTCGCCCCGTCCGGAGCCCTCGGACAAAGCCTGCTTGGCATGTCCTTCCTCGACGGCCTGCACGGCTACGCCATCTCCGGCGACCGGCTGGTGCTCACGCCCTGACCGGTAGCGGCTCAGGCTGCGGACATCTCCGGAGTGTGCGCTTCGTCGAGCGCGGCGAGAGCCTTGAGGATCACCTCTGAGCCAGCGTTCGGCCGCACCGCCTCGACCGAAAGGATGCGCCGCCACTGGCGAGCGCCCGGCTGGCCGTGGAACAGGCCGAGCATGTGCCGCGTGACGTGCGCCAGCCGGCCCCCGTCGGCCAGAACCTCTTCGACATAGGGCAGCATCGCCAGCACCGCGTCCCTCGGGCTGCGGCCGGCTCCGGCGTCGCCGAAGAAGCGCCGGTCGACATCGGCGAGGATGTCGGGCGTGTGGTAGGCGGCGCGGCCGATCATGACACCGTCGACGTGCGCGAGGTGCGCCTCAGCGTGGTCGAGCGTGGCGATACCGCCGTTGATGCCGACGAAGACCTGCGGCAGCCGTGCCTTGAGGCGGTAGACGCGGCTGTAGTCGAGCGGCGGGACCTCGCGATTCTCCTTGGGCGACAGGCCCTTCAGCCACGCCTTGCGGGCATGGACGAAGATCGCATCCGCGCCTGCGGCGACCACGCCGTCGGCGAGCGCGTCGAGGGCGGTTTCGGGGTCCTGGTCGTCGACGCCAAGCCGGCACTTGACCGTCACCGGCACCGTCACTGCCGCCTTCATCGCAGCAACGCAGGCGGCGACCGTCGTCGGCTCCTTCATCAGACAGGCGCCGAACGTCCCGGACTGCACCCGGTCGGACGGGCAGCCGACGTTGAGATTGACCTCGTCGTAGCCGAAGTCCGCCGCGATGCGCGCCGCTTCGGCGAGCTTCGCCGGCGCGGAGCCGCCGAGCTGCACGGAAACGGGGTGCTCCTCCGGCGAAAAGCCGAGTAGGCGCCTGCGATCGCCGTGGATCACGGCGTCGGCCACCACCATCTCCGTGTAGAGCCGCGCATTCCGGCTCAGCTGCCGGTGGAAATACCGGCAGTGACGGTCGGTCCAGTCCATCATCGGGGCGATGGAAAAGCGGTTGGCGTAACTCAAGGATGCAGTCCCAATTCAGCTAGTCAGGCGAGCCCTATCACGGCCAGTGCCGGTCCGCAGGCCGAAATTCGTGACGCGTGCCAGGCGCCGGAATACGCTTCGCGATGTTTGTCTTCGTCATTGGCTCAGCCAGGGGACCCAGCGGTGAGCCGCCGGTGTCGGAGCGCGTCGTTGCGGCGCTGTCGTCCGCCGCCGAGAGTCCGCCTCGCTCTGCTGGCGAATCCGTACGAAGCCGAGCAGGAAGACCGTCTCCGCGAGGAGCTTGGCAACCTCCTCTCCGACTTCGAGCCAATGCCTCGCGGACGGCACCCACGACCGCGGCACACCGATGCCGATCAGGATGTCCTTTCGATTGGTGGCGAGATCGAGGACGACCATCAAGAGCAGCAAAAGAAACCCGAGAACGAAGAGGTGCAGAAATCCCGTGAACGATCGGAATTCCACTCGGTGGAGAAAAAGAACGATCGCGCCCACGATGCCGTAGAGCAGCACGATCAAATCGTCGATGCGGTCGGTGAGCCGGGTCTCCTTGATCGCGAACAGCGTGTGTATGAGCTGATCAATTCCTTCGTGGAACGACAGCGCCTCGTCGAGCGCAAGATATGCAAAGCCGAGCGCCATGAGCAGCCAGATCCGGGAGGCACCTGCCAGCGCAGATCGTCCCGGCTCTCGGCGGAGTTGATGAATCTGACAACAGATGAAGCTAATTGTGACAAGGATAATTGCAGAAAGAATTTCTGACAGCCCCGCAACAGAGAAGCTGACGGTAACGAGCGCAGAGATAATTGCCGCACCAACCACGTAGACCCCAAGCTTCTGTGACCGACTGCCGGATCTTGCGAACTTCCGTAAAGCCATCGTCGCTGAATCCTGCCGCCCGCTTTAGGTGGCAAAACGATAGCAGCCGAATGGACAACATGAAAGATCGACAGGAAACCCCAATCGATCGGAATGTTGTAGTCGGGGTTGCTCAGAGGGACCGATCCCGATCCGGGTCGCTCTTCAAGCTTCGCACCGCCTCGCGGACATTGGGTGCGAGCCCTTCGCCATCAGCCTCGACATAGGCGAGGATTTCCCGCCGCATGCGCGGGTCCCAGAACAGGCGGAGGTGGTCGGCAGTGCCGGCGACCGCCTGGTCGGGACCCTGGCTCGCGAAGAAGCGCCCGATCTGGTTGGCCATGTAGACGAGGCGGTCAGGCGACATCTGCCATCGCTCCTGCCGTGATGCGACCGGGGTGGGTGAACACCTCGAAGCCGTCCGAACGGGCAATGGCGGCAAGCGTCATCCCGGCCGCCTCGGTCGAACGGATGGCAAGGGCCGTGGGCACAGAGACCGCCACCAGGATCGGAAAGCCGGCGGTGGCGGCCTTCTGCACCATCTCGACCGAGACGCGGCTGGTCAGGACGAGCATGCCGTCGCCTGCGGCAACCCCGCCCCGTGCCATGGCGCCGATCAGCTTGTCGAGCGCGTTGTGGCGACCGACGTCCTCGCGAACGAGGACGATCCCTTCACCGCGACGCCAGAATGCGGCGGCGTGAGCACCGCGGGTTTCATGGTTGAGGGGCTGGAGGGGCGCCAGCGCCTCGATCGCCGCGGTGATCTCTTCGCCGGTCAGCGTCGGGCCCTTCGACACGGCCGGAGCGGTCCGCATCGCTTCGGCGAGGCTCTCGATGCCGCAAAGGCCGCAACCAGTCGGCCCGGCGAGGTGCCGCCGCCGGGCGCGAAGCGCCTCGGCCCGCGCCTCCGCGAGCCACATGCGGAGCTCGATTCCGGCCTCCTCCTCCACCACGGCGAGATCGCGAATCTCGGCGGGCGCGGTGACGATGCTCTCGGACAGAGTGAAGCCGACCGCGAGGTCCTCGAGGTCGCGCGGCGTCGCCATCATCACCGCGTGCGTGCCGCCGTCATAGCTGAAGGCGACCGCCACCTCCTCGGGCACGGTTCGCTCTCGCCGCGACACGCCGCTGGCGCTGTGGACGTCGGCCGGAACCCGTGCGACGGGGGTCATGAGGCCTACTCCGCCGCCTCGACGACGGGCGCAACCCGGCGGCTCTGGCGCGCCATCGCCTCATAGTCCTCCTGCCATTGGCTCGGGCCGTTGGAGGGCGATACCTGGACAGCGGTCACCTTGTACTCCGGGCAATTCGTCGCCCAGTCGGAATACTCCGTCGTCACGACGTTGGCCTGGGTGCCGGGATGGTGGAACGTCGTGTAGACGACGCCCGGCGCCACCCTTTCCGTGATCTCGGCGCGGAGCGTGGTGTCACCCACCCGGCTCGCCAGCTTCACCCAGTCGCCGTCGCGGATGCCGCGCTGCTCGGCGTCGTGCGGATGGATCTCGAGCACGTCCTCCTTGTGCCAGGCGACGTTCGCCGTGCGGCGGGTCTGGGCGCCGACATTGTACTGGCTGAGCACGCGGCCGGTGGTGAGAAGCAGCGGGAAGCGTGGCCCGGTCTTCTCATCAGTCGGCACATACTCGGTGATGACGAAGTTGCCCTTGCCGCGGACGAAGCCGCCAATGTGCATCACCGGCGTTCCGTCCGGGGCGCTCTCGTTGCACGGCCACTGAATCGAGCCGAGCGCATCGAGCCTTGCGAACGATACGCCAGCGAAGCTCGGGGTCAGGCGCGCGATCTCGTCCATGATCTCGGAGGGGTGGCCATAGTCCCACTCGGCCCCCATTGCCCGCGCGAGCATCAGCGTGATCTGCCAGTCGGCGTAGCCGTTCCGGGGCGCCATCACCCTACGGACCGGTTGGATGCGGCGCTCGGCGTTGGTGAAGGTGCCGTCCTTCTCAAGGAAGGTCGAGCCGGGCAGGAAGACATGGGCGTAGTTGGCGGTCTCGTTGAGGAAGAGGTCGTGGACCACCACGCACTCCATCGCCGCGAGCCCGGCGGCGACGTGGTGGGTGTTGGGGTCGGACTGAAGAATATCCTCGCCCTGCACGTAGAGACCGCGGAACGAGCCGTCGAGCGCCGCGTCGAGCATGTTGGGGATTCGGAGCCCCGGCTCGTCATCGAGCGGCGCGCCCCACAGCGCCTCGAACATCGCGCGCGTGGCGTCGTCCGAGATGTGGCGGTAGCCGGGCAGCTCATGCGGGAACGAGCCCATGTCGCACGAGCCCTGGACGTTGTTCTGGCCGCGGAGCGGATTCACGCCGACACCCGGCCGGCCGATGTTGCCGGTCGCCATGGCAAGGTTGGCGATCGCCATGACCGTGGTCGAACCCTGGCTGTGCTCGGTGACGCCGAGGCCATAGTAGATCGCGGCATTGCCGCCGGTGGCGTAGAGCCGCGCCGCGCCGCGGAGCGCTTCGGCCGAAACCCCCGTCATCGGCGCGACCACTTCCGGACTGTGGCGGGGATCGGCGACGAACGCGGCCCAATCCTGGAACCCGTCCCAGTCGCAACGCTCGCGCACGAACGCCTCGTCAACGAGACCCTCGGTGACGACGACGTGGGCGAGCGCCGTCAGCACCGCGACATTGGTACCCGGCCGGAGCGGCAGGTGGAAATCCGCCTCGACATGCGGCGTGCGGACGAGATCGATCCGGCGCGGATCGATGACGATCAGCTTGGCGCCCTCGCGGAGCCGCTTCTTGAGGCGCGAGGCGAACACCGGGTGGCCGTCGGTCGGATTGGCGCCGAGCACCACCACGACGTCGGCCTGTTCCACCGAGTCGAAGTCCTGGGTTCCGGCGGAGGTCCCGAACGTGGTCTTGAGCCCATAGCCGGTGGGCGAATGACAAACGCGGGCGCAGGTGTCGACGTTGTTGTTGCCGAACCCGGCGCGCACCAGCTTCTGGACCAGAAAGGTCTCCTCGTTGGTGCAGCGCGACGAGGTGATGCCGCCGATAGCGCGACGCCCATGCTCGGCCTGGATGCGCCTGAACTCGGACGCGGCATGGCCGATCGCCTCCTCCCAGCTCACCTCGCGCCAGGGGTCCGTGATCCTCGCCCGGATCATCGGCTTGAGGACGCGGTCCCGATGGGTCGCATAGCCCCAGGCAAAGCGCCCCTTGACGCAGGAATGGCCGCGGTTCGCCTTGCCGTCCTTGTAGGGCAACATGCGGACCACGTCCTCGCCACGCATCTCGGCCTTGAAGGCACAGCCGACACCGCAATAGGCACAGGTGGTCACGACCGAGTGCTCGGGCGTGCCGGTCTCGATCACCGACTTCTCGTTCAGCGTCGCGGTCGGGCACGCCTGCACGCAGGCGCCGCACGAGACGCACTCGGACTCGAGGAAAGACTCCTCCATGCCCGGCGAGACGACGGACTCGAAGCCGCGGCCGGCAATGGTCAGCGCGAAGGTTCCCTGCACTTCCTCGCAGGCGCGAACGCAGCGCGAGCAGACGATGCACTTGGATGGGTCGTAGGTGAAATACGGGTTCGACGCGTCGACGCCGGGGTTGGGGTGCTTGTCGCCATCGTAACCGTAGCGGACTTCGCGGAGACCGACCGCGCCGGCCATGTCCTGCAGCTCGCAATCGCCGTTCGCGGAGCATGTCAGGCAGTCGAGGGGATGGTCGGAGATGTAGAGCTCCATCACGCCTTTGCGCAGGCGCTTGAGCCGCTCGGTCTGGGTGCGGACGACCATGCCCTCCGCCACCGGCGTGGTGCAGGAGGCCGGGGTGCCAGGGCGCCCGTCGATCTCCACCAGGCACAGGCGGCAGGAGCCGAAGGCGTCGACCATGTCGGTGGCGCAGAGCTTGGGGATCTTCGTCCCCATCTCCATCGCCGCCCGCATGATCGAGGTGCCTTCCGGCGCTTCGACCCGCACACCGTCGATGGCGAGCGTCACGGTCCCCTCGGCCCGCGAGCGCGGCGTTCCGTAGTCGATCTCCTGGACCAGCGACATCGTCGTGTTCCTCCTACTCGGCGGCGTCAAGGCGCTCGGGCGCTGCGCCGAAGTCTTCCGGGAAATGGGTCAAAGCACTCATCACCGGATAGGGGGTGAATCCGCCCAGCGCGCAGAGCGAACCGAACTTGAGCGTGTTGCAGAGGTCGGTGAGCACCGCGATCTGCTCATCGCGGCCTTCACCACGGACGATACGGTCGATGGTCTCGACGCCGCGGGTCGAGCCGATCCGGCACGGCGTGCACTTGCCGCAGGATTCGATGGCGCAGAACTCCATCGCGAAGCGCGCCTGCCTCGCCATGTCGACGCTGTCGTCGAACACCACCACGCCGCCATGGCCGATCAGTCCGTCGCGGGCGGCAAAGGCCTCGTAGTCGAAGGGCGTATCGAAGAGAGCGCGCGGGAAATAGGCGCCGAGCGGGCCACCAACCTGCACGGCGCGGACCGGCCGGCCGGTGAACGTGCCGCCGCCGATGTCATCGACGAGCTCGCCCAGCGTGACGCCGAAGGCCGTCTCGAACAGGCCGCCCTGCATGACGTTGCCGGCGAGCTGGATCGGCATCGTGCCGCGTGAGCGACCCATGCCCAAGTCGCGGTAGCGCTCCGCCCCATCGGCGAGAATCGCCGGAACGGTCGCGAGCGAGATCACGTTGTTGATCACCGTCGGCCGGCCGAACAGGCCCTTGTGGGCCGGGAGCGGCGGCTTGGCGCGGACGACCCCGCGTTTGCCCTCGAGACTCTCGAGAAGCGAGGTCTCCTCGCCGCAAACATAGGCTCCCGCCCCGACCCGCACCTCCAGGTCGAAAGCGTGGGCGGACTCGGCCATGCCCTCCCCGAGGTAGCCCGCATGCCGGGCAGCCTCGATCGCCGCCTGCATGGCGGCGATGGCGTGCGGATATTCCGAGCGGATGTAGACGTAGCCCTGCGCGGCGCCGACCGCGATACCGGCGATAATCATCCCTTCGATCACCATGAAGGGATCGCCTTCCATGATCATGCGGTCGGCGAAGGTGCCGCTGTCACCCTCGTCGGCATTGCAGACGATATACTTCTTCGGACCCGGAGCGGCCGCCACGGTGCGCCACTTGATGCCCGTCGGGAAGCCGGCGCCGCCGCGTCCGCGCAGCCCGGACTGGACCACCTCTTCGATCGTCCCGGCGGGACCGAGCGCCAGCGCGCGCGAAAGACCTTGCCAGCCGCCGTGCCGGCCATAGTCGCCAATCGAGCGCGGATCGACGATCCCGCATCGGGCGAAGGTGAGGCGCGTCTGGCGCTTCAGCCACGGGATCGACTCGACCGGCCCCAACGTCAGCGGATGGCCCACCCCGCCGACTACCGCGTCGAGGATGCCGTCGGCATCGACCGGCGTCGCCGGCCCGAAGGCGACCCGGCCTTCCGACGTCTCGGCCTCGACCAGCGGCTCCAGCCAGTAGAGCCCGCGCGAGCCGGTTCGCACGATCTCGATATCGACGCCCCGCCGATAGGCGGCAGCCGCTAGCGCGGCCGCGACATCCCCGGCGCCGACCGCCTCCGCCCCGGCATCGCGCGGCACGAACACCTTCAGCGTCATGGTCCGGCCTCGTCGAGCAGGGCGTCGAGTCCCGCCGCGTCGAGACGCGCCACGACCCGCCCGTCGAGCATGGCCGACGGCCCGAGGGCGCACAGCCCAAGGCAATAGACCGCTTCGAGCGTCACATCGCCCCCCGGCGTGGTGGTGCCGATCGGTGTGCCGAGGCGCCGCTCGGCGTGATCGACCAGCGCGTCGCCACCGGCGGCCTGACAGGCCTCGGCGCGGCACAGGCGGAGAACGTGCTTGCCCGCCGGCTCGCTCCGGAAGTCATGATAGAACGTGACGACGCCGTGGACCTCGGCCCGCGAGAGGTTGAGGGCGTCGGCGATCAGCGGTTCGGCCGCCCGGTCGATGTAGCCGAACGCGGCCTGGAGGGCGTGGAGGATCGGCAGGAGGGCACCCTCCCGTCCGGCTTCAGACGCGATGATCTCGGTGGCGCGTTCAGCGCTCCACGGCGTGAAAGCCGGCATTTCCGGTTTGTGTCCTCCCTGGAACGGGAGGAAACTGTCGTGAAACGCCAATGGGTTCAATGGGCATAGTGCGATCGGGCGATACGAATATCCGATCGTCGGCTACGGCCTGGCGCCTGCCCGACCGCGCTTTTTCGCATCAGGGACGCCGTCCGCGGCGAGCGCGATGGCGAGATCGCGCGCCTCGGCCACGAGCGCCGAGACAAGGGGCGTCATCGGTTCGCGGTGCGGCACGACCAGGCCCACGGCGTGCGTGACCGACGGCTCGACGATCGGGATCGCTCGGACGCTGTCGGTCAGCCCCAGGGTCTCGGCGAGCTTGGCCGGCATGATGCTCGACCACTTGCCCGTCCGGACATGGGCGAACAGGACGATCATCGAGTTGGACTCGAGCGTGGGTGACGGCTCCCCCCCGGCGGCGCGGAGCAGCCCATCGATGATCCGCCGGTTCTGCATGTCCGGCGTCAGCAGGCAGAGCGGGATCTTCCCCACCTCCGACCACGTCACCCGCTGGCGCTCGCCGAGCGGTCCGTCCCGGGCAGTAAGCAGCCGATACTCCTCGGGGTAGAGCGGGACCGCGTTGACCCGTCCCAGCGGCTCGTTGTCGAGATAAGTGAGGCCGGCGTCGACCTCGAGGTTCTCAAGCAGTCGAAGCACGTCGGTGGAGGTTCGCGAGACGATGCTGAAACGGACATCCGGGTGCTTGGCCCGATAGGGCGTGGTCAACATGGCGGTCATTGCCAGCGCGGTCGGTATGGCGGCGATGCGAAGCTCTCCGGTCAGACCGAACCTGAGCGCCTCGATCTCCTGCCGCATCGCGCGCGCATCACCGACGATCCGCCGCGCCCAGTCGAGGACGCGCTCGCCTTCAGGCGTGAATCCGCCGAACCGGGAGCCACGGTTGACCAACAGCACGCCGAAGCTGTCCTCGAGCTGCTTGATGCCGGACGACAGCGTCGGCTGGCTCACCCCGCAAGCCTCGGCGGCACGGCCGAAATGACGCTCGCGCGCCAGAGCAATGATGAACTCGAGCTTGTCGATCATGCTTCCCCCGGGGACGCGACAGCCCCACTCTAGCAAATCGAACGCTTGCCGGGCGCCTCGCGACAGGCCACCCGCGCAGGTACGATGGACGCGGACTTGTGCGGTGACACGGCGCCGGAACACAATGCCCCGACTCAACCCTCCAACGTCGTCAGGCCCATGCCCCGTCTCTCCGCCAATCTCGGTTTTCTCTGGCCCGACCGGCCTTTGCTCGAGCGTATCGATGCTGCCGGCCGCGCCGGTTTCAAGGCCGTCGAGCTCCACTATCCTTACGACGTGCCGGCGGCAGAGGTTGCCGCTGCATGCCGACGGAACGACGTCGCCCTTCTCGGCATCAACACCAATATCGGCTCCGGCGCGGATCCTCATGTCGGGCTCGCAGCCGTGCCGGGTCGCGAAACCGACTTTGCGATCCTGTTCGAGCAGGCCCTCGACTATGCCGTAGCCGCTGGCGGCACGGCCATCCACGTCATGGCCGGCCGTGTGACGGAGACCGACCATGAGGCGGGCGGCGAGACCCTCGTCGCCAACCTCACGGCTGCGGCGCCGAAGGCGGCAGCGCACGACCTGACCTTGCTCATCGAGCCGATCAACCCCTTCGACATACCCGGATACTTCTACTCGCGGATCGAACAGGGCGCCGCGATACAGGACCGGGTCGGCGCGCCGAACCTCAGGCTCATGTTCGACGCCTATCACATCGGCCGGGTCGGCGATGATCCATTCGCCGCCCTCGACCGCTACCTCGACCGCGTCGGCCATATCCAGATCGCAGCCGTGCCCAGCCGCGCCGAGCCCGACGAAGGCACCCTTGACTACCGCGCCCTCCTCCGCCGGATCGACGAGGTCGGTTACACCGGGTGGGTCGGGGCGGAGTACAAGCCGCGAGCCGGCACCGACGAAGGGCTGGGATGGATGGCAACGCTGGGGTTGGCGGCCTGAGACTCAGGCGGTCCGGGCGATCGCCTTGGGGTCACGACCCTGCCGCTGGAGGAGGTTGGAGATCACATCCGGCGCGCTGGGCTTGGCGAAGAAGAAGCCCTGGAACTCGGCGCAGCCGGCGGCCTTGAGCAGTTCGGCCTCGTCATCGGTTTCGACCCCTTCCGCCGTAACCCTCAGGTCAAGCGCCTCGGCAAGGGCGATCGTCGCCTTCACCAGCCTCTGGACCCGCTCGTCCTGTCCGAGTCCCATGATGAGCGACCGGTCGAGCTTGAGCTTGTCGAAACTGAAGCTGCGCAGATATCCGATACTCGAATAGCCGGTGCCGAAATCATCGAGCGAGACGGCGATCCCCTGGGCGCGGATTGTGTCGATAGCTCGCCGCGCCTCCTCAGGGTTGGCGATGAAGTAGGACTCCGTCACCTCGAGTTCGAGGCGTGTCGCCGGGAACCCGGTCGAACGCAGAATGTCTGCCACGACGCCGTCGAAGTTGGGATTGCGGAACTGAGCCGGCGAAACGTTGACCGAGACCTTGATCGACGGCCAGGCCATCCCGTCGCGGCAGGCCCGCCGGATCGTCCAGATGCCGAGTTCGTCGATCAGTCCGGACTGCTCCGCGATCTGAACGAATACGGAGGGCGGCAGCGGCCCGAACCGCGGGCGATTCCAGCGCAGCAATGCCTCGACGCCGACGATAGCGCGGCTTCCGGCATTGAAGACCGGCTGGTAGACGAGGTCGAGCGCATCCTCGCTCAGTGCCTTGCGCAGGTCGTCCGCAATTTCCAGCCGCTCGTGGCGGACCGTGTCGATGACCGCGTCGTAGACGAAGAGCCGGTTCGGTCCGTTCTGCTTCGCCTGGTACATGGCCACGTCGGCCTGGCGGAGAAGTTCCTCGGCCGAGGCATTGGCCGAATCCATGACCGCGACGCCAACACTGGTCCCGATCGTGATCATGCGACCGTCGATCTCGATCGGCTCGCTGACGAAATTGATCAGGCGCCAACCCAGGTCACAGGCCAGTTTTACGGCCCCGGGACCGCGGACGACGATCGCAAACTCGTCGCCGCCAATCCGCGCCAGCATGTATCCGCCGGAACGTTCGCGGAATCCCTTGGCCACCTCGATCAGGAGCTGGTCTCCGGTGTCATGACCGAATGCGTCATTGACCTCCTTGAAGCCGTCAAGGTCGAGATAGACCACGGCAACAGGGGGATGGTCGCCGGTTTGTTCGCCCCTCGCACCATCAATCGCGGCAACGAGTGCGGCGCGGTTCGGCAAACCGCTGAGGGCGTCGTGGGTGGCGGCGTGTCGCGCTGCCGCCTCGCGGCGCTCGATCTCGCGAACGCCGCGGAGCGCCACTGCGATGAGAAAGGCCATGGTGAGGCCCACAAGGGCCAGCATCACGAACACGGTAGGACTCACCCGCTGGTGCGCCTCGCTGCCCAGCGAAGGCGGGGACCAGGCCAGTGCGCCGATGACCGCGCCGTCGGGATCGGTGATGTCTATGCCGTGGCTTCCCTTCGCAGCCGGATCGGCCAGCCTGAGATCCTTGATCGAGAAGTCGTCTCCCAGGCGCGTCGCCGTCTCGCTGTTGAACACCCGGCTAAGTATCAGGATGCGGGAGTGCTCGGCGCGCGGCTCGAAGTTCGGTGAGAACGGCACGACGGTGCCGACGACAAACGTCACCAGTCCCCAGCGGGTCGACAGGAACCCGGATCGATAGTCGTAGGTCTTTCCGTCGCGGATGAGTTCGCGAGTGAGCCTCAGCAGCTGTGGGCCGAAAACCTCGGAGGGCAGCGTGGCGAGTGGCTCCCCCCGGTGGACGCCATAGCGCAGTGTGCCAACCTCATCGACCAGCATGACCGTGTCGAAGAACATCGGCTCGATCGTAGAGCTGGCAAAGTTCTCGTCGAGGAAGACCTTGTTGACGCCGCCGTAGAGATTCCGCGCTGCGTCGTCCCAGACCGCATAGTCCTTGTGGGTCTTGCTCAGGTTTCGAAGGGAGACACGCAACGCGGCTTCCGCCGACCGCGTGGTCATCTGGTCCTCGATGGTATTGACCTGATCGGCCATCTCGCTGAGGGAGACGATGACGATCGCTAGGGCGCCGATCATCACCGCTACCGCGGGAATGACCACCCGCAGCCCAAAACGCGCTATCACCTGATCCCGATACGACATCGCCGCTACGCTCGTCGGGGGTGAATCGAAGTCACGACTATAGCAGGACAATCCTCACAATTGGCATGGTGCGGATCCAAGGAGCGGTGAATCTTCGTTAAAGAATTGCGACATTGCTTATCAATAGCATTGTATCCGGGAGCATTGCATCCGGGACTTGGCTGGCGCCGGATCCCCCGCCGGGACGCGGTCAGCCTGCCGCTGCGCGTCTTTCCGGTTCGCGTCCGATCGGAAACCGCCGGCCTTCTCCCAGCCGATCGAGCAGCGACATGAGTTCCGCCGCTGGCAGCGGCCGGCTGATCAGGAAGCCCTGAAGATACTCGCATTGAACCAACCGAAGCAGCTTCAGCTGGTCCTCATTCTCGATCCCTTCGGCGATGACCGACAGATCCATGGCGTCGCCGAGCGAGACAAGCGACTGTACCAGGGCGTTGGCCGTCGAGTTGATGCCAAGGTCGCGAACGAACGAACGGTCGACCTTGAGGATGTCGAACGGGAACTGGCGGAGATAGCCGATCGACGAGAACCCCGTGCCGAAGTCGTCCAGCGACAGCGTGAATCCCATGCTCTTGAGGTGCGCGAGCTTGCGCTTGGCGATGGTGGGATTGTTGACGAGGATGCCTTCGGTCAACTCAAGCTCGAACTGATCGGGGCTCAGGCCGTGGCGCTCGACGACACCAAGGATGTCGTCGGCAAAATTCGGGTCGCGAAGCTGAACGGGCGAGATGTTGATCGCCATCTTGAGACCGGGCCACCGGAGCATGTCCTGGCATGCGCGGTCGATCACCAGGCGGCCGACGTCGTGAATGAGGCCCGTCTCTTCCGCCACGGGGATGAACAGCGACGGCGAAACGGTGCCAAATTCCTTCGAGGTCCAGCGGACCAGCGCCTCGACCCCGACGATCGAGAGATCGCTGGCCCGGACGACGGGCTGGTAGTTGACCTGAAGATCGCCCTCTTCCACGGCGCGGCGGAGCGCGATCTCAACCTGCTTCTTCTCGAGCGCGCCGGTCTCCATGGTGGAGTGATAGGCGATCGCCTCGCGTTCCGCCCCGTTCTTGGCGTGGTACATCGCGATGTCGGCCCGGCGGACAATCTCGCTCGGCGTCAGGCCGGTTCCACCGGCGACCGCGTATCCGACTGCGACCGTCACATGAAACTCGAACCCGTGAATCGTGAAAGGCTGGTCGAGGCTGTGCACGATGGCCGATGCCGCGCCGGCGGCAGTGTCGCGCACCGATCGCCCGGTCAGGGCGACCGCGAACTCGTCGCCGCCGATACGGGCAAACAGTGCGTCCGGGGGCAGAACCGACTTCAGGCGGATGGTGAGGGCCTTGACCAGTTCGTCGCCGCCGTTGTGGCCGATCGAATCGTTGACGGCCTTGAATCCGTTGATGTCGAGATAGATGACTGCGAGTTCGCCCGACTTGCAGGCGGTCTGGAAGTGCGGGGAATCCAGAAGCTCATTGAATCCGGTGCGGTTCTTCAGCCCGGTCATGCCATCGGTCCGCGCCGCGATCGAGGCTTCCTTCTCGCTGTCGGTCAGCGCGATCGCGATCTTGCGGGCACGGAAAGCGGTGACGAAGGCGACGACGCAGAAGATGGCGAGCGCCACGCCGATCGGCGGAAGCACGCTCCGCAGCACCGCGTTGCCGGGCCTCGGCGGCGTCCAGACATAGTGGCCGATCGTGTTGCCGAATATGTCGAGCGCCGGCGGAAAGACCGAAGCCTCCGCCTCGGCTCCGGCGGGTTCGAAATGAAGGTCGTTGATCAGGAATGTCTGGCCGAGTTGCCCAAGCCTGTCCTCATCGAGCGCGAGGCCGACGACAAGCAGCGGCAACGTGCTCGGGTCGATGTCCGGGTCGCTCAGGAACGGCGTGATCCGGGACACGGCAACGACCATGGGCGCGGACTCGGTCGCCACGATGCCCCGCTCGGCGGCGAGGCTCTCGTCCCGCAGACCGGACGACATTTCGCGGATTTGAGCGATGACATCCGGTGTCAGGACCTCGTCGATCGCAACCGCATCGCCGAGCGTCCAGTGGTAGTCGATCGTTCCCTCGGTCGAAATGATGGCAAAGAGATTCGCGACCTCGGTTTCCTCGACGCTCTCTCCATAGTTGGTCGCGAACCACTCGGCATCGCGGTTCACATACGCCTTGTAGGCGTCGTCCCACCAGCCGTAGTCGCTCGCGAGCGACTCCGCCCGGCGCGCGATCGCGCTGACGCCTCCGACCACCATCGTATCGGTCGACCGGGCCGCCTGCTCGTCCTGGCGCGACGCCATCCAGAAAACGGCGACGAACACGGTGATCACAGTGATCACGATGCCCGCGACGAGATTGATCGTTATTCGGCTAGTTATCGTCCGGCCCATTGACGACGCCTTGGTTCGTCTGGATGTCTGCTCCATAGCCTCCGAGCTAACCATTTCAATATACTTAATTCACAAAAGTGCTCCAAAGCTTTTGCCCACCAAAGATTCAGCGTTTCTACATTGGTTAATACGTCTCTACTTCTCTAGTTCAATGTAGAATATTGCGGTTGTCCACATCGTTGATCGCCACTCTTAATACGTGCATCGGCTGGGTGCCCGGCACTTTCCTAAAACTCTCGCGATTCGTGGTTAACGGCACCTACCACTTTGAATTTCAACGTCTGGCGGCCTCCGGCGCCCGACAGTCGGGTTCCGGATTGGTTGACAAAGGGTTAACGACCGCGCTTAGAATTTGAGTGCGGCGGAAGTGTTCTGAGTGAGTTTGCGTGTGAGGAGGCTGGAATGGGTTCGCTTTACGGCCCGGCATCGAACTCCGGCACCGGAGATCGAGCGGTGGGTGATGCGTTCTTTCGCAGTGCGAATGGACCAACGGACGCCTTCTCGTTAAAGGGGCGTTCGAGATGAGTTACACCAATACCCAGCTTGTGGAAGTCAGGGAGTGCCACCCTGAGCACAAGGGCGTTTTTGCGAAGGCGAAGATCCGCAAGGACGAATTGATCGGCTTCTTTGACGGCAAGGCCGTCATCGTCGATCTGGATCGCAAGGACGAGTTCGATACGTTCTGGTGGCGTCAGTCGCTTCATCTGCGGCTGGATGGCTCCAAGCTGCTCTGCCTCCTACCCCAATGGGAACCGGACGGCGTCGACTTCCTCAACCATAGCTGTCGCCCGACGGCCCGGGTTGAGGACAAGCTCTACGTCTACGCCGACCGCGACATCGACGCGGGCGAGGAGATCACCGTGGACTATCGGACCTTCAACATCATTCCGGAAGGCATACGCTGCTGGTGCCCAAACCGCAGCTGCGTGATCTAGTCCTTTCGCTCCGAACCGGCAGGCTCGTCGGCTGTTTGCCGCAGGAATTCGGCGTCGCCGAGCTTGCGTCGCGCGTCGACGTCTTCCTCGAAAGGATAGGTCAGCTCTTCAGCGGCAGCGATGTCCCTGAGTGCGAAGGTGGAGATGTAGCCTTGGGAACTGTGATTTCCGGCACCGCAGTTGGCATCCCGAAGCAGGTTGAAATGCCTCGCGTTGTCGCAGCACAGCACCACGCCATCGCGACCCGGCTCGATGTAGCCGTAGAACAGGATCGTCTGGCGCTGGAGGGGTGTCAGACCGGCGAGCGCGCTCTCGCTGAAGACCTGGTCAGCGTTGTGGGTGAATTCCCACACCCGCGTGCCACGCGTAATGAACTCAGCCGCGAAAATCCCGATGCCGTGGATCGGGCTTTTGTCGAGGTATGTCGGGACCAGCATCATGTCGTTCGTCCTCGGGGCACTTCGATAGCGAGCGTTTGTTACCGTGAAGGGCGTGCTGCGGAAAAGGGTGTCGTCGCTTTGCGCGACGCTTTCGGCGGATGAGAAGCCAAGACTACCAGATCGGGCAGCGTGCCGCCCCTGGGGGCGCCGGAATCGGCGTCGTGGAGGGCGCTACTGTCCCGAAGGAGGCGGCGTTCGGAGTGCGCCGCAAGGGGCGCTGGCGGTGGTCCGTCCTCGGACTGATCGTCCTGCTGGCCATCGAGTCGGTCATCTCGGCCTTTACCTACCCCTTCTTTTCGCTCGCGCTCAACGCCGTCGACCTGCCCGCCTGGCTGGTCGGGCTGAATGCGTCGCTGGCCGGCGCCGGCATCATCTTCGTCGGCCCACTGTTGCCGCGATTGCTGTCGGTGATCGGTCCTTCGCGTCTGACCGCCCTCCTCTTTGCGCTCAGCCTCCTGTGTTTCGGCGCGATCGTCGCAGTCGACAGCCTCGTCGTGTGGTTCGCCGCCCGTCTGGTCATGGGCGCCTGCTTCGCCGCGTTGTGGGCCGTCAATGAAATCTGGCTCAACGGCGTGGTCGACGACGCGCGGCGCGGTCGCGTCCTGGCGACCGCCATGGTCGTCTACACCGGGGCGCAGTTCGTTGGTCCCCTGCTGATCTCGGTGACTGGCGTTGCCGGAAGCTACCCGGCCGTATCCGCCATGCTGGTGCTGGCCCTCGCGGCCGGACTCGCCCTGCTCATCCGCGACGACGGCAACATCAAAGCCGCCAGCAAGGAAGAAGGCCATGCCGGACCGGACTTCCGCGAAGCCATCGCCGAAAATCGGGCTCTGTTCACCACAGCGCTGCTGATCGGCCTGATCTCGGCAACCATCCAGAGTCTGTCGCCGCTGTTCGGACTCGACAGCGGGCTCGACGTGGAAGGGGCCTCCCAGCTTGTGGCCGTCTTCGGCCTTGGAGAACTCGCCGTCGTCATCGCGATCGGCCTGCTTGCCGACCAATTCGACCGGGGGCAGCTGATGCGGCTTTCGTCGATACCGACACTGCTGATCGCCGCCGCTCTTCCGTTCGTCTCCTACGATCCGTCCCTGTTTGCCATGGCCCTGTTTTTCGCGGGAGGGATTCTTGGCGGAATATACACTTTGGGCCTTATCGTGATCGGTCAGCACTACCGCGGCATTGCGCTTGCCACCGTCTCGACCGGCTTCTCCATCGCATATTCCCTCGGCGCGGTGCTCGGGACGACACCGATCGGCTATCTTATCGATCTGGTCGGGTCGAAGGTTCTCATCCCCTCGCTTGGAGTGAGCCTGGTTGCACTCGGCCTCGTCGTTCTCGGCTGGCGCAAGGCGCAGCCCGTTGCGTCGCTGACCCGTCGCGACCGCACCGGGGCCTGGTGAGCGGTCTACCCGTCGTCCATCGCGATCAGCGAGGCGTTGCCGCCGGCCGCGGCGGTATTGGTCGACACCACCTGCTCCTGGGCGAAACGGGACAGGTAGTCGGGTCCCCCCGCCTTCGGCCCGGTCCCGGACAGGCCCGAGCCCCCGAAAGGCTGGGTCCCGACCACGGCGCCGATCATGTTGCGGTTGACGTAGACGTTGCCGACCGGAAGCCGGGCGACGACGCGCCGCACGGTGTCGTCGATCCGGGTGTGGATACCGAGGGTCAGGCCGTAGCCGGTCGCGGCGATGGCGTCCATCAGCCGGTCGAGCTCGCCGGCCTTCCATCGCACCACATGCAGGATGGGGCCGAACACCTCGCGCGTCAGTCGCAACGGGGCGTCGAGTTCGACGATGTGCGGGGCAACATAGGTGCCACCCGCCAGTCCTCCCCCCGGCGTCTCGCCGGCGTAGCACAGCCGCGCCCACGATGCCTTTCGCATTTCGGCGAGATGCGCCTGCAGACCGGCCTTCGCCTCGGCGTCGATCACCGGTCCGACGTCGGTCGCCGGGTCGGCGGGATCCCCGAGCGCTAGCTCGGCGGCCCCGCCAGCGATCATCTCAAGCATGGGCTCGGCCACGTCGTCCTGGAGGCAGAGCAGGCGGAGCGCCGAGCACCGCTGTCCGGCCGAGCGGAAGGCCGAGGAGACCACGTCGTCGCTCACCTGCTCGGCCAACGCGGTCGCGTCGACGATCATGGCGTTGATGCCGCCGGTCTCGGCGATCAGCGGCACGATCGGACCGTCCTTGGCGGCAAGCGTTCGGTTGATCGCCCGGGCGACTTCGGTCGATCCGGTGAAGGCAACCCCGGCGATGGCCGGGTGGGCGACCAAGGCGGCGCCCAGCCGGCCGTCACCCGGCGCGAGCTGAACCGCCCCCTTCGGCACACCCGCCGCGTGGAGGAGTTCTACCGCGCGGAACGCGATGAGCGGCGTCTGTTCCGCCGGTTTGGCGACGACGGCGTTTCCGGCAGCGAGCGCGCCGGCGACCTGGCCGAGGAAGATCGCAAGCGGGAAGTTCCAGGGGGAGATGCAGGCAAAGACTCCGCGCCCGCGATGGGAGAGGATGTCGCGCTCCCCGGTCGGCCCGGGCATCGTAGCGGCCGCGCGGAAGAGCCGGCGCGCCTCGGCCGCGTAGTAGCGGCAGAAGTCGACCGCCTCGCGCACCTCGGCCATGCCGTCGACCAGCGTCTTGCCGCCCTCGCGCGCCAGCAGGGCGATCAGGCCGTCGCGTTCGCCCTCGATCAGGTCCGACATCCGGTCGAGAACGTCCGCGCGTTCCGGCGCTGGCACCGTGGACCAGGCCTGGAACCCGGCTGCTGCCGCCTGCATGACACCGCCGACGGCATCCGTGCGGAGATCGACGACGCTGCCCACCGCGGTCGCTCCGTCGACCGGACTGACGATCCGGCGTGTCTCGATCGTGCCCGCGGCAACCGCGGTCAGGGGACGTGCCGCAACCTCATCGCGTCCGGCGGCCATGCCGGCAAGCAGGGCGTCGAGTTCACGCCGATGGCCGAATTCGAGACCCTTCGAGTTCCGTCGCGACGGGGCGTACAGCGCCGACGGCAACGGGATGCGCTGGTGACGGGCCCGCGCCCCGCCTTCCAGCATCGGCCCGGGGCGGGCGAGCAGCGTGTCCACGGGAACGGAGCGGTCGCCGGCGATGGCGACGAAGGAGGAGTTGGCGCCGTTCTCGAGCAGCCGCCGGACGAGATAGGCGAGCAGCTCGCGGTGGCCGCCCACCGGCGCGTAGATGCGGCAGGGCACGCCCTCCATCGCCCACACAGCCTCGTAGAGCGGCTCTCCCATGCCGTGCAGGCGCTGGAACTCGAAGCCCTCGCGGTTTCCCGCCATCTCGAGGATGGTGGCGACGGTGAGCGCGTTGTGGCTGGCAAACTGCGGGTAGAGCCGCGGCCGCGCCGCAAGCATCTGCCGGGCGCAGGCGAGGTAGCAGAGATCGGTGGCGGCCTTGCGGGTGAAGACGGGATAGTCGTCGAGACCCCGCTCCTGCGTCCGCTTCACCTCCGTGTCCCAGTACGCGCCCTTGACCAAGCGCACCATCATCCGGCGGTCGAGCGCCTCGGCAAGGTCGGTGACCCAGGCAATCACCGCCGGCGCGCGCTTCTGGTAGGCCTGAACCGCGAGACCGAAGCCGTCCCATCCGGCGAGAGACGGATCGGCCGCGACCGCCGCGATCACATCGAGCGACAGCTCCAGCCGGTCGGCTTCCTCGGCATCGACGGTGAAGCCGAGGTCGAGCGCCCGAGCTTCGCGGGCAAGGTCGAGAAGGCGCGGCGCCAGCTCCTTCATCACCGTCGCACGCTTCGCCGCCTCGTAGCGCGGATGCAACGCCGAGAGCTTGACCGAGATCCCCGGCCGGTCGGGAAGCGTCTTCCTGCCGGCCGACTTGCCGATTGCGGCGATCGCTTTGCGATACGAGTCGAGATAGGCCGCCGCATCTACGGCTGTCCGGGCACCCTCGCCCAGCATGTCGTACGAGTGCCGGAAGCCCCTCTCGGCCTGGCTCCGGGCCCGCTTGAGAGCGTCGCCAATGGTCTCGCCGAGGACGAAATGATGGCCGAGGATCCGCATCGCCCGCCGGGTGGCGGTGCGAACGGCGGGCTGGCCAAGACGGCGGACCAGCCCGGAAATGATGTTGTCCGGACTGTCGCCGATCTCGACGATGTGCTGCGACAGCCCCAGCGCCCAGGTCGAAGCGACGACGAACCAGGTTTCGCCGTCGCCGGCATGCCTGGTCCAGTCGCCTCCAGAGAGCTTGTCCTCGATCAGCCGGTCCTGCGTCAGCGCGTCCGGCACGCGGAGCAGCGCCTCGGCCAGCACCATCAGCGCCAGCCCCTCGCGCGTCGACAGGCTGTACTCGCGGAGAAAGTCCTCGATTCCGCCGATCAGCCCGGCCTCGTCGCGAATCGCACCGATGAAACGTCGCGTGCGCTCGTCGATCCGTTGCTCGGCCGCGGCATCGAGCGTGGTATCGGCGAGGAAGCAGCGGATCAGCCCGGCATCGTCTGGGGCGTAGGGCGAGTCGAAGACCGGCAGCGGGAGAGAATTGGCCATGAGGCCACCATAGCCCGGGCGATGGTCGGCGCTAAGACCCTTCACCGGCGCTTCGACCCGGCGTACCCTTGGCAGATCCACGCGGCCGACGGCCGCCACGCCACGAGGATCGACCATGCGCCGCCTGATCGCGCTCACCGTGCTCGGCGCTGCCGCGGGCCTTGCCGCCTGCTCCGACGACAGTCCCTATGTCGTGGTGAGCGGCGGCGGCATCCTCTTCAACTACCGCATTGCCGAGGCGACCGCCGGCATCGTCGCCGAGGTCGCCCGGGCGCTCCCCGAAGGCGCTGCGGTCGAGGCAAGCTTCGAGAATCCTGCCGGGGGTGAGCCGATCGTCGAGAGGAAGCCGATGACCGATGATCGCCGGCGCTTCTCGTTCGTCACCCCACCGCTCTCCGGCATCAAGGCCGACACCGACTACACGGTCGTCGTCCGGGTGCTCGACGCCGATGGCAGCGAGCTTCAGCGGGTCGAAACCAGGGTGCATTCCGACCTCGACCAGTCGATCCTGCCCACGGCGCCCCTCACCCTCGGCCCGGGCTACGCACGGAACCCCGCCGCAGTGGAATGAACTTCCCGGATACAGACGTCTCCTACGCGTTCCGCCCCAACGCCTTCGGCGGGACGCGCACGTACCAGCTGACCGTAGACGCGCTCACCTGGACGGACGAAGGGCATCCCCTCGACGGGGTCTTCTTTGACGACATCGCCGAGGTGAGGCTCGCCTATGCCCCGAGCCGCATCGCGCGCAATCGGTACCGGACGCAGGTGATCTTCCGGCCGGGCGGCATGACCGAGTTCACCAACATGAGCTACGCCGGTTTCGCTGACTTCGAGGACCGTAGCGACGACTACGCGGCCTTCGTGCGCGCGCTGCATCGACGCCTCGCGGCGATTGACCCGCAGCCGGCCTTCCGCAAGGGCAGCAGCGTCGCCGGCTACCTCGCGTCGATCCTCATCACGGTGCTGATCTTCGCCGGGCTGGTGGTCGCCGCGCTGATGCTGTTCAACTGGGGCGGTCCCTGGATCGCGATCGTCAAGATCGCGATCATCCTGTTCTTCATCCCGACCCTTCTGCGCTACCTCCGCCGCAGCACGCCCGCGACCTACGACCCCCGAGACCTCCCGGCCGACGCCCTGCCGTCGCGATGAGAAACGCCCGGCCAATGGCTGGCCGGGCGGCGTAGTGCGAAGATGGGGAGATCAGACCTTGACCCAGACGGCGCCCTTCTTGCTCGATGTCACCGCCGCCTCGATGAACTCCATGCCCACCAGCCCGTCCTCGACGGTGGGAAAATAGGCGTCGGCCTCGACCTTCTTGCCGGCCCGCTTTGCCCGCAATGCCCGCGCGATCTCGCTGTAAAGCGCGGCGAAGCCGTCGAGATAGCCCTCGGGATGGCCGGCCGGAACACGCGTGACGCGGCCGGCCGCCTTGCCGGAGCCGTGGCCGCCGCGGGTGATGAGCTGCGGCGGCTGGCCGTATTTCGAGAACCACAGGTAGTTCGGGTCCTCCTGCTTCCACTCGATCCCGGCTTTCGAGCCGTAGACGCGGAGCATGAGCCCGTTCTCTTTGCCGACCGCGACCTGGCTGGCCCAGAGCATGCCCTTGGCGCCGCCCTTCCAGCGCAGCAGGATATTGTCGTTGTCGTCGAGCTTGCGACCCTTCACGAAGGTGGTGAGGTCGGCGCAGAGCGAGTCAAGCTTCAGCCCGGTAACGAAGCAGGCGGCGTTGTAGGCGTGGGTGCCGATATCGCCGATCGAGCCGCCGGCGCCAGAGCGCTTCGGGTCGGTGCGCCACGACGCCTGCTTCTGCCCGTCCCGCTCGATCGGGTTGGTCAGCCAGTCCTGGGCATATTCCGCCTGCACAACGCGGATATCGCCAAGCTCGCCTGCCGCCACCATCTCGCGCGCCTGACGGAGCATCGGGTAGGCGGTGTAGTTGTGGGTGACGGCGAAGATCAGCCCGGTCTTCTTGGTGAGCGCAACCAGCTCCTTCGCCTCCTTGACCGTGGTGGTCATCGGCTTGTCGCAGATCACGTTGATGCCGGCCTTGAGGAAGGCCTTGGCGACCGGGGCGTGCATGTGGTTGGGGGTGACGATCGATACCGCCTCGATGCCGTCGGGCCGTTTGGCCTCGGCCTTGGCCATCTCCTCGTAGGAGCGGTAGGAGCGATCGGGGTCGAGGCCGAGCTCCTTGGCCGACGCCACCGCGCGCTTGGGGTCGGAGGAGAGTGCGCCGGCGACCAGCTCGTACTGATCGTCCATGCGCGCCGCGAGACGGTGCACGGCGCCGATGAAGGCCCCCTGCCCGCCGCCGACCATGCCATACTTGATCTTGCCGCCCTCGGCGGCGTCGCTCCGTCCCTGAACCATGTCGTGTCCTTTCGGTATCGGTGGGGCGCCGGGTGCGCATTGTGACCTTGCGGTCGACGCTACGCGATCCCCAGCATCTTCTTGTTGGCCTTCTGGTCGGTGCCGGCATCGGCGAAGTCGTCGAAGGCGCGCTCGGTCACGCGGATCATGTGCGCCTTGATGAACTCGGCGCCCTCGCGCGCGCCATCCTCCGGATGCTTGAGCGCGCATTCCCATTCGAGCACGGCCCAGCCGTCATAGTCGTACTGGGCGAGCTTCGAGAACACGCCGCCGAAATCGACCTGCCCATCGCCAAGCGAGCGGAACCGGCCGGCGCGATTCACCCATGACTGGAAGCCCGAGTAGACGCCCTGCCGCCCGGTCGGGTTGAGCTCGGCGTCCTTGACGTGGAAGGCGACGATCCGCTCGTGATAGATGTCGATGAATTCGAGGTAGTCGAGGCACTGCAGGACGAAGTGTGAGGGGTCGTAGTTGATGCCGCAGCGCGGGTGGTTGCCGACCCGTTCGAGCAGCATCTCGAAGGTCGCGCCGTCGAAGAGATCCTCGCCAGGGTGCAGCTCGAACCCGACATCCACGCCCTGCGCGTCGCACGCATCGAAGATCGGCTTCCAGCGCTTCGCCAGTTCGTCGAAGCCGGTCTCGATCAGGCCCGGCGGTCGCTGCGGCCAAGGATAGACGAAGGGCCACGCGAATGCGCCGCTGAAGGTGACCTGAGTGTCGAGGCCGAGATTGCGGCAGGCCTTGGCCGCGAGTTTGACCTGGTCGATCGCCCACTTGGTCCGGGCCTTGGGATTGCCTCGCACCTCCGGTGCCGCGAAGGCGTCGAAGGCGACATCGTAGATGGGATTGACCGCCACCAGCTGCCCCTGGAGATGGGTCGAGAGCTCGGCGATCTCGATGCCGTGGGCGGCGACCGTACCCTTCACCTCGTCGCAATAGGTCTTGCTCGAAGCAGCCTTCTTGAGGTCGAACAGCCGGCCGTCCCAAGTCGGGATCTGGATGCCCTTGTAGCCCAGCCCGGCGGCCCAGCCGGCCATGGCGTCGAGCGAATTGAACGGCGCGTCGTCGCCCGCGAACTGGGCGAGAAAGATCGCCGGCCCCTTGATGTTCTTCATCGTTCCTCCCTTGCGCATCTGGTCGCCCGGGGCCGCACCCGCGGGCGACTTCGCGGAGCCCGAAAAGACTACGCCCTCCGCGCTCCGTCAATCTCCACCGTCTCCCGCTCCGCAACGCGCGCGGGAGACGCAAGCCGGCTACAGGTAGTCGTTCATGAGCCGCTCGAGATGCTCCTGCTTGCCGCTCTTCGGCTGCGGGTCGAGGCCCTTCTTGAGCACGTAGGCCGAGAGCTCGTCGAGCGAGCGCTTGCCGGCGAGGATCGCCTTGCCTTCCTTGCCGGACCAGCCGGCGTAGCGGTCCTCGACGAACTGGTCGAGCGTGCCGTCCTTGATGATCTTCTCGGCGATCAGGAGACCGCGGGCGCAGGCGTCCATCGAGGCGACGTGGGCCTCGAGCAGATCGTCCGGATCGATCGACTGCCGCCGGATCTTGGCGTCGAAGTTGAACCCGCCGGTCGTGAACCCGCCGGCCCGGAAGATGTAGTAGCAGGCGAGCGCCATCTCCGGGATGTTCATGGCGAACTGGTCGGTGTCCCATCCGAGCAGGTAGTCGCCGCGGTTGATGTCGATCGAGCCGAGGATGTCGAGGGCGGTCGCCAGCGACAGCTCATGCTCGAAGCTGTGGCCGGCGAGGACGGCATGGTTCTGCTCGACGTTGAGCTTCACCTCCTTCTCGAGGCCGAACTGCTTCAGCATGCCGAAGATCGAGGCGACGTCGAAATCGTACTGGTGCTTGGTCGGCTCCTTCGGCTTCGGCTCGATCAGGATCGTGCCCTTGAAGCCGATCTTGTGCTTGTGCTCGACCACCAGGGTGAGGAAGCGCCCGAGCTGGTTGAGCTCGCGCTTGATGTCGGTGTTGAGCAGCGTCTCGTAGCCCTCGCGACCGCCCCACAGCACGTAGTTGGCGCCGCCGAGCTCATGGGTGAGGTCGAGCACGTTCTTCACCTGCGCCGCGGCATAGGCGAAGATCTCCGGATCGGGATTGGTCGCCGCGCCGCCCATGTAGCGGCGGTTGGAGAAGAGGTTCGCCGTGCCCCAGAGCAGCCGGACCTTCGCCTTCTCCATCTTCTCGGCGAAGATCTCGCCGATGACGCGCACGTTCCGGTTCGACTCGGCGAGCGAGGCGCCCTCCGGGGCGATGTCACGGTCATGGAAGGTGAAGAACGGCACGTCGAGCAGACGGAACATCTCGAAGGCGACGTCGGCCTTCTGCCGCGCCCCCTCCATCTCGTCGGCGGTGTGCATCCACGGCCGGTTGAAGGTCTCGCCGCCGAAGGGGTCGCCGCCCGGCCAGCAGAACGAGTGCCAGTAGCAGACCGCGAAACGGAGCTGNNTCCTCCATCCGCTTGCCGAGGACCTGCTTGTCGGCATCGTACCAGCGATAGGAAAGGCCCTTGCCCTTTCGGTACTTGATCGGGTCCTTCTGGGTGAAGAAGTCGGCCATTCTCGTGTTCCTCCGTATCGGCGACCCTGATCGGGTCGCAAGGTTTCCAGAAACTCCGGGGCGGGTCGCGCGTCAGCGCGGCATGGCGCCCTTGATCGCGGGGTAGAGAGACGAATAGGTCGCGTGCGCTTCGGCATACGCCTCGACAAGCCCGGGGATCGGCTCGATCACCTCGCGGATCGCCGGCGGCGCGCACACGGCAAACGGGTCGGCATTTTCCGCCGCGACAAGGCCGAGACGGGCCGCACCGAAGGCCGCGCCGAAATCGCCGTCCTCGGGCACCGCGATCGGCAGGTTGAGCACCGTCGCGATCACCCTCAGCCAGTAGCGCGAGCGCGAGCCCCCTCCCACCGCGATCAGCCGCCGCGGCTCGGCGAGCGGCATGGTCAGCACGTCGAGGCAGTCCCGGAACGAGAAGGCGACGCCCTCGAGCACCGCCTGGGTCAGCGCCGGTCGCCCGTCGGCCTGGTCGAGGCCGAGAAAAGCGCCGCGGACCTTGACGTCATTGTGCGGGGTGCGCTCGCCGGAGAGATACGGCAGGAACACCACCGAGGACGGCCCTTGCGGCATCTCGCCGAGCGGAGCGATCAGATCCCCGGGTTTGGCTTCGAGCACCTCCGACAGCCACTCGAGCGACCCCGCCGCCGATAGCGCGACGCCCATCTGGTGCCAGGTCCCCGGCACGGCATGGCAGAAGGCGTGCACCGCCCCCGCCGGATTGCCGCGGTAGCGATCGGCGGTGACGAACACCACGCCGGACGTACCGATCGAGATGAAGCCGGTGCCGGGCGCGACGGCGCCGACGCCGCAACCCGAGGCGGCATTGTCGCCGCCGCCGCCGGCCAGCACGACCTTGCCGGTCATCCCCCAGCGGGACGCAAGGTCGGCCTTCAGCGTCCCGGTCGCGGCGCTGCCTTCGAACAGTTCCGGCATCTGCGAGCGGTCGAGGTCCGTCAGCGCCAGCATCTCGTCCGACCAGGCGCGCTCCGGCGTAGCGAGCCAGAGCGTGCCCGCCGAATCCGACATCTCGCTGGCCTTGTCGCCGGTGAGTTTCAGCCGGACATAGTCCTTGGGGAGGAGCACGGTCTTCACCTTGGCGAAGATCTCTGGCTCGTGGCGCTTGACCCAGATCAGCTTCGGCGCGGTGAATCCCGGCATGGCGATGTTGCCGGTGATGCGCTCGCTCGCGGCGCTGATCTCGAGGGCCTCCGCAGCCGACCGCCCGTCGTTCCACAGGATGCAGGGGCGGAGCGGCTTGTCCGCGTCGTCGAGCAGGGTCGCGCCGTGCATATGGCCGGACAGCCCTATTCCCTTCACCGCGGCCATTTCCTTCGGATGGTCGGCGGCAAGGCCATCGAGGACCGCGAGACAGGCGGTCCACCAGCTGTCGGGATCCTGCTCCGACCAGCCCGGATGGGGCCGGGAGACCTCGAGCTCCGTGCTGCGACTGCCAAGAATGCGCTGATCGCCATCGATCAGGACAGCCTTGAGCGATGACGTGCCGATATCGATGCCGAGGTACATACGGCCTCCCTGTCGCCTCTGAATGCGCGCCCTCTACGGGACGTTGTCGCGGATGAAGATGTCGATGCGGATGCGTTCCTGGCCGGCGTCGATCGGCGCTTTCTCTTGCTCGGCGATGAGGAGCCGGGTCGCGCTTCGGGCCTCGTGGCCGGGATCCTGGTTGATGACGGCGTCGATCGTGCCGCGGATCAGATGCCGTCGCGAGAACGGCGTCAACTCGTGGGCGATGAAGACAACGTCGCGGGCCCGCCCGCTCGCGTCGAGTGCAGCCACGATGCCGCCGTTGCCGGCGCCGACATTGTAGAGCCCGACGAGGTCGGGATGCTCGGCGAGCAAGGCTGAGGCAACCTCCTCGACCCGTTCGTCGTCGTCGCGCCCCTCGCGGACTGGCAGCAGGGTGAGGCCGGGAAAATCGCGGGAAATGACCTGCTCGAATCCGATCTGGCGCTCGATATGGTCGCGAAGCGCCATCGAACCAGCGACGAGGCCGACCTTCCCCTTCCGGCCCGCAACGAACCGCCCCAGCAGGCTCGCCGCGGTGCGGCCGGCGGCGGTGTTATCGATCCCGACATAGTGGGCACGGCGCGACCGCGGCGCGTCCGACACCAGCGTCACGACCGTGACCCCCGATGCCACCAAGTCGTCGATGGCCTCGCGAACCGAGGGATGATCGAGCGCCACCACCGCGACCCCGTCGACGGCGCCCTGCAGCCCTTCGAGCGCCGCCGCCAGGGCCTCGCCGTCGAACACGTCGACATGGGTGACGCCGATCCGGACGCGCTCGTCGGCGACGTAGCCGGCGGTCACCCGAACCCGCTCCTCGAGCGCCTGCATGAAGGCATTGCTGCCGGAGGGAAGCACGAAATGGAAGTGATAGTCCCTGCCCCGGGCCAGGCGCGTCGCGAAGCGATCCGGCCGATAGCCCAGTTGGGCGATCGCCTGCTGGACGCGCTCGACCGTCCGCGCATGCACACCAGGGCGCCGGTTGAGCACGCGGTCTACGGTCGCAAGGCTTACGCCCGCGGTCTTGGCAACATCCTGCAGCGTCGTCCGCGCCAAATGACTGCTCCCCTCAAATTCCCTGATATCGCGCCCTCAGTCCGAATGCAATTCGTCCGCACCGCGCGGGCGATCCGAACCTGCGAGTCGCCTGGAGCACCGTCTCGCCAAAACCCGCAAGCGTCCTTAATGCAAACGATTTCAGGCACTCCATCTCGCCGTTGACGCGGTGTCGCGAAGCCCGTTCCGACGGACGCCGACCGGGCGCCCCGCTGACATTTCGGAAAGAGGGGCGCACATCAAAGGGGCCGTGACGATTGGCCCGCCGCAGGGCTGCGTTGTCGGCCCCGACGTGGAATCGTCCGGACAAAACCTCTAGAAAGGCCACTCACACCTCCTCACCCGTCTCTGGAAACCTCCGATGAACGCCGAGCCCCTTCCCGTCCGTCTCGCGGACTATCGTCCGCCGGCCTATCGCATCGACACGGTGAGCCTCGACGTCCAGCTCGAGCCGGCCCGAACCCGTGTCACCGCCCGGCTGGACATGCAGCCCTCGGACGGCGCGGACGGTACGCTCCGGCTCGACGGCGACGAGCTGACCCTGATCTCGCTTGCCCTCAACGACACGCCGGTGCCGGCAGACCGGTATGACGCCTCGGCGAGCGGCCTTGCGATCCGCGGCCTCCCGGACGAGCCGTTCACGCTGACCATCGTCACCGACATCGACCCGGCGTCCAATACCAAGCTGATGGGTCTCTACCGGTCGAGCGGCAACTGGTGCACCCAGTGCGAGGCGGAGGGCTTCCGCCGCATCACCTACTTCCTCGACCGGCCGGATGTACTGGCGGTCTACACCACGCGCATCGAGGCGCCGAAGGCGGAGGCGCCCGTCCTTCTGTCGAACGGCAACCTGATCGACGCCGGCGACGTTCCGGGCGGCCGTCATTTCGCCGTCTGGCACGACCCCTTCCCCAAGCCGTCCTATCTGTTCGCGATGGTCGCCGGCGATCTCGGCGTAGTCGAAGACACCTTCGTCACCGCCTCGGGCCGCAAAGTCGCGCTCAAGATCTTTTGCGAGCACGGCAAGGAAGCGCGCTGCGGCTACGCCATGGATGCCCTCAAGCGCTCGATGCGCTGGGACGAGGAAGCGTTCGGCCGCGAGTACGACCTCGACATCTTCATGATCGTCGCCGTGTCCGACTTCAACATGGGGGCGATGG